>CALGFJ010000187.1 GCA_937881055.1 uncultured Acidimicrobiaceae bacterium
TGACGGGCCGACACCCGCACGTCTTCGGTGACACGCAGGTGAAGGACTCGAATGAGGTCGCGGCACGCTGGGAGATCCTGAAGCGTGACGAAAAGGGACGTGAGAGCGTGACCGACGGCATCGCGTGGCAGCTGCCCGCACTGATTCTTTACACGAAACTCTTGCGTAAGGCGGCGCTGGTGGAACCTCGTCACGATGGTGAGAACTCGCGGGCGCGGGCCCTTGACGCGCTGCGCGCGGTGTCGTTGGATCACGCAATCGTCGAAGATGCGCAGTCCTCGTCGGACGTCGACGCGACGTGGGGCGACGCGGTCGTCGCCCTCGTCGAGATGGCGCAGTGGGCCGGTGTGGATCTAGAGGGTGTGCTGCGAGAGCGCGCGATCCAACTGCGTGACGCGATCCGAATCGCCGAGGCTTCCGCCAGAGTGATTTCTGAGTCCTAGTAACCTGTAGGTGAAAACCAAGAGGAGATGCGTAATGAGCGCGATCGAAATTGTCCTGGGCCGCCAAATCCTTGATTCCCGGGGCAATCCAACGGTCGAGGTCGACGTTCACCTCGAATCGGGCGCCTCCGGACGCGCCGTGTCGCCCTCGGGCGCGTCGACCGGGAGCCGCGAAGCCGTGGAGTTGCGCGACGGCGGCGAGGCGTGGGGCGGCAAGGGTGTCCAGAACGCCGTCGACTTCGTCAACGGCGAGATCAGCGACCTCCTCGAAGGCTTCGACGCCCAAGATCAGCGCGCCGTCGACTTCGCGATGATCGATCTCGATGGCACGCCGAACAAGGCGCGTCTCGGCGCGAACGCCATCCTGGCCGTGTCGTTGGCGACGGCCAAGGCGGCCGCGATGGAGTGCGAGCGACCACTCTTCCACTACCTCGGCGGCGTCAACGCTCACGTCCTCCCGGTGCCGATGATGAACGTCGTGAACGGCGGCGCGCACGCGTTGAACTCGATTGACTTCCAGGAGTACATGGTCATGCCGATCGGCGCGTCGACCTTCTCCGAGGCGTTGCAGTGGGGCGCCGAGACCTATCACGCCCTCAAGAACCTGCTCGCCAAGAGGGGCCTCTCAACGCTCGTCGGCGACGAAGGTGGTTTCGGGCCCGACCTGCCGGACAACGAGACCGCGGTGAAGGTTCTCGTCGAAGCGATTGAGTCGACCGGGCGCACGCCGGGACGCGACATCGCGATCGCGCTGGACCCGGCCGCGTCGGAGTTCTACCGTGACGGCGCCTATCACCTCGATGGCGAGGGCCGCGTGCTCTCGAGTGACGAGATGGTCGACTACTGGGTCGACCTCGTGGGTCGTTATCCGATCGTCTCGCTCGAAGACGGCATGGCCGAACAGGACTGGGACGGTTGGGCCACGTTGACCCAGCGACTCGGCGAGAAGTTGCAACTCGTCGGTGACGACAACTTCGTGACGAACACGACACTGCTGCAAAAGGGTATCGACCTCGGTGTCGCGAACTCCATTCTCATCAAGTTGAATCAGATCGGGACATTGAGTGAAACGTTCGACACCGTTCGTTTGGCAATCGAAAATCGTTACAGTGTTGTGATTTCGCACCGTTCCGGTGAGACCGAAGACACCACGATCGCCGATTTCGCGGTGGCGACGAACGCCGGACAGATAAAAAGTGGCGCACCGGCACGTACGGACCGGGTCGCGAAGTACAATCAATTGCTGAGACTTGAGGAACAACTCGGGGATCAGGCCCGTTTTCTTGGTGCAACGTCTTTGTCGGGGGCGGCAGGTGTCAGCTACAAATAGCTTCGTAACTCGTGATCGCAACCACTGGATGGTGCCCCTCGCGCTCGTGACGGCCGTCGTGATGCTGGTCGGTTGGTTCCCCCTGACCGCGATCTGGCACCAACAGAGTGAACTCAACGCCACTTCCGCGCAGATCAACGCGATCAAGAGTCAACAGCGCGCGCTCACGCTCCAGGCCAAGTCAATCGACTCCAAGTCCGCGGCGATTCTCCTGGCTCGCGAACAGTACCAACTGGTCTCGCCCGGCCAGAGCCTGATCCAGGTCCTCCCGGGCGTGGGACCGAACAACGTGGATCAGAGCACCGGCGACCCCGGACTCCAGCCCCTCGTCTCGCCGTCCTCGGTCTCGTCGTTGGCGACACCCACGACACCCTCGTCGACGAAACACCACTCGTCGGCCCAGGCTTTCGTCTCGCGCCTCGTGCGCACCCTTGAGTTCTGGCGTTGAGTTTCCGTGACGCGTCGCCCGGCGACCTCGCCGTCGTTGAGGAGTACCTCGGCCGTCCGCTCTCGGGCCGGTGCGCCGTCGTCGTGCGGCGACTCGACGGGCGACCGGTCGTCATCGAGAACGAACCGCACCTGCGTGACGGCACGCCGATGCCGACGCTCTTCTGGCTCGTCGACCCCGAACTTCACGACGCGGTGAGTCGTCTCGAGGGTAGCGGGGGAGTGCACCGCTTCGAGGAACTCGTTGACGCCGATGCGTTGGCCACGACCCACGAGGAGTACGCCGAACGTCGTCGGCGCGCGACCGTGCGCACTGACGGCGCCCAGGCGAGTGGTGGCGTGGGCGGCACGCGCGTCGGCGTGAAGTGCCTGCACGCCCACCTCGCGAACTTCCTCGTCGGTGCGAGCGACCCCGTGGGCGAACTCGTCGCGGCCGAAACCGGCGTACCGGAACTTCTCCGGGAGGACGTCCGTGACTGAGGTCGTGGCCGCACTGGACTGCGGCAGCAATTCGACGCGACTGTTGATCGTGAACGAGCACAATGAAACGCTGCGACGCGAGTCGCGCATCACGCGACTGAGCCAAGGGGTGGACGCCACGAAGACGTTGTTGCCCGAAGCACTCCAGCGCTCCTACGACGTCTTGAGCGACTACCGGACGTTGATGGACGACGCGGGCGTGCTTCGCGGACTGCTCGTGGCGACGTCGGCCGTTCGTGACGCCGTCAACGGTCAGGACTTCTTGGACGAGGCACAGCGTCGAACCGGCGTTGACGTGAAGATCTTGAACGGCAGTGAGGAGGCCTCCTTCTCCTACGTCGGAGCCACTTCGGGTCTGCCCGAGGACAATCGCGCGACACTGATCGTCGACGTCGGCGGCGGATCGACCGAGATGGCGGTGAAGATCGACGGCGTGCTGGAGAGCTATTCGATGCAGTTGGGCTGCGTGCGCGTGACCGAGCGGGCCCTGGGCAAAGGCGTCGTCAGTCCCGCGAGCGCCGCCGCCGCGAACGCCATGATCGAAGCCGAACTCGAGCGCGCGTGGGCAGCGGTGCCGGACTTCGCGCGACTCGTCGGGAACGTCCGTCTCGTCGGACTGGCCGGGTCGGTCTCGACGCTCGCCCAACTCGACGCTGGTCTCGCGACGTACGACCGTGACGCCGTGCACCATCGACGACTCTCGCGGGCGACCGTCGAACTCTGGCGCGACCGGCTCCTCAGTGAGTCCCCCGAGGCTCGACTCGCGCGCCCGGGCATGGTGCGAGGACGTGAAGACGTGCTCCACGCCGGTCTCTTCATACTCACCGCGGTCATGATCCGCTTCGGCGCCACGGAACTGCTCACCTCGGAGAACGACATCCTCGACGGCATCACCGCCTCGTTGCTCACGCGCTGAAGTGCGCGTCGACCCGTGACCTGTAACGATGGGTGGGTGAGGACTCGATCGCAATGAGCACACGAACGGCCATCTACTCGCCCATATCCCTGCACGGCCGGCGACTAGTGCTGCGCACCATGACCGAGCAGGACTACGACGGCTGGTACGAAGTGCGCACGCGGTGCTGCGAATGGCTCTTGAAGTGGGAGCCTCGTTCGGCGCACTCGTCGCACCTGGCCGACGACCAACGCAGCTTCGTGAGCCGCTGCGCGATTCGAGAGCGCGAACGACAGCTGGGCACCGGCTTCGGCTTCGGTATCTTCCAAGACGGTCGTTTCCTCGGTGAGATCACGTTGTCCTCCATTCAGCGCGGGCCGTTGCAGTCGGCCTTCGTCGGGTACTGGATCGACGAAGCCGTGGCCGGCCAGGGCCTGATGCCCGAGGCGGTCGTCGTGCTCTTGCAGTACGCCTTCGAGTCGTTGAAGCTCCACCGCATCGAAGTGAACATCATCCCGCGCAACGCCCCGTCGCGCCGCGTGGTGGAGAAGCTGGGTATTCGCTACGAAGGAATCGCCGAGCGCTACCTCGAGATCGACGGCGCCTGGGAAGACCACGCTCGCTACGCCATCACGGCCGAGGAGTGGGGCGACCGAGCCCCCGAGTTGGTCGCTGACTGGCTCTTGCCCCGCCGCGACTAGCCCATTTCGCTACTCTGTTGGCGCCTCCTGGCGCGCCCGATCCTCGGACTCGCGCGGAGGGAATGATCACCTCGGGCGTTCGCGAATCGTGCGCGGGTCAGAAATGTGAACTTGTGAATTTTGCTATTCTCGCGCTCAGCGGGGCCACACTGATACTCACGCGAGGAGTTGGCAATGATCGAATCGCGTGCGACGTCCGTAGTACTGACCATGTTCGAGCCTTCGGCACGTGGATTGCGTCGCCTCGTCGCGGTCCTGTCGGTCACGGCCGCCGTCCTCAGCTTCAACGTCATTTCGATTACCGCGGCGAACGCCGACGCGTACTGGACGAACGCCATCGAGATGCCCGGACTCGCCACGCTGAATCAAACCGCGGCGGCCCCGGGCCCGATTGTCTGTACGTCGTCGGGCAACTGCGTGAGCGGCGGAGGGTTGACGGACAGTTCTCTCAACGAACAGGCCTTTTTGTCACAAGAGACCAACGGCGTGTGGTCGAGCGCGACGGTGGTCGCCGGGGCGCTCAACGTCGGTGGTGTGGCCCTGGTCACCGCCATCTCGTGTCCGGCTGTCGGAAGTTGCACCGCCGTCGGGTTTTACAGCGACAACGCGGCGACCAAACACACCTTTGTCATCAGTCAAGTGAATGGAACGTGGGGCTTCCCGACCGAAGTGCCAGACTTCACGACCTTGTTGCCTAACGACGCCAACGTGGTGAACGCGCTGTCGTGCACGTCAAACACCACGTGCGTTGGCGTCGGGACCTATCTCGACCACGCCACGTCGATCTCCCAGCCGATTATCTTCACCGAGACGAACGGGGTGTGGGCCGCGCCCGTTGAAGCTCTCGGCGCCGCTTCGTCGAATCCGGGTGGACTGACATTGGTCGGTGCCCTCGACTGCGCATCGGCGATGTCGTGCACGGCGGCCGGCGATTTCTTTAGCTTGAGTCCGCCGAACGTCTTCTTAGCGCCATTTCTGATCGAGGAGAAAAACGGTGTGTGGGGCGGCGTGGAGGCGGTGCCCGGTGTCGCGGCCCTCACTCGCGTACCGGACATCGGATTGACGTCATTGTCGTGTGGGGCCCCTGGAGACTGCACCGCCGGTGGCATCTACGGGGATGCGGCGGGGCAGTTGCAGGCCTTCATTGTCGATGAAGTCGGCGGTGTGTGGGGCAACGCCTCACAACTCTTCGCGACTCAGATCTTGGGGAGTGGCCTGAGCAATTCGCTGAACGGCATCGAGTGTCCCTCCGCCGGAGATTGCACCGCGATTGGTGAGTTCGCCGACTCACAAGGCAACGCACAACCGTTCGTCGTCGACGAGACAAATCACTCGTGGAGCCCGGCCATCGAGGTTCCCGGAGTGCAGTCACTTAACAACAGCGCCGGTGCGACACTCACCACGATCTCGTGCAGTGCCGTCGGCGATTGCAGTGCGGGTGGAACCTACACTGACGCGAATACCGACACCCAAGCGTTCTTGGTCAACGATTCGAACGGTTCCTGGTCAGACCCCATCGAAATCCCGGGTACGTCCTCGCTCAACAAGGGCGGAGTGTCCGCCGTCTCCGAGGTGTCGTGCAGTGGTGACGGAAGCTGCGGCGTCCAGGGTACGTATACCGACGCGAGTACGAACACGCAACTCTTCGTGGTGAACTCGTCGGCGATCGCGCCGACCTCGGTGTCGTCCGCGCCGCGTCACGTCACCGCCCTCGACAAGAAGGGCGAGATCACCGTGCGCTGGAGTGTGCCGGTGAGTAACGGCGGCACCGCCATCACGTCCTACACGGTCGTGTCGCTGCCGAAGTCCAAGACCTGTACCACGCAGGCCACGTCGTGCACGTTCAAAGGTCTCAACAAGAAACTGCACTTCTCCTTCGAAGTGCGTGCCACGAACGCCGACGGGTCGAGCGTTCTTTCGGCGAAGTCCAACGTGGTACGCGACAACTGAGTCGACCTAGGGTCGCGCGGCGCCGTACAGTCCGGCGGTGAAGACGGGCGCCAGGCTCACGACGGTGCCGGTGTGGGCCGCCGCGATGACCGTACTCGTGCCCCACGGACCGCTGCCGACGTACATGACGACGTGGTCTATGGCGTGGTCGCCGTCGAGGTTGTAGTAAAAGAGCAGGTCACCGGGCTCGAGGTCATTCAGCGCCACGTGGACCATGGCCGGATACTGAGATTCGGTGGTGCGCGGAATCTGGATGCCGGCCTGGGCCCAGGCCCACTGGACGAGTCCGGAACAGTCGAAACCGACGCCGGGCGTTTCGCCGCCCCACACGTACGGAACGCCTTCTTCGTGCTCGGCGGCCTTCACGGCCGCCAAGCCCTGCGCGGTGCTGCCGACGTTCACGAGGGTGACCGTTTGGGAGGCCTGTTGGATCGCCTCGGTCACCTGATTCGCCGCCGTTTGACCGCCGACCGCGGAGGCGGCCGTGATGGCCGCCTCTTCGCCAGCGAGGTTTTTGCTCTTCGCGGCCAAGACGCCCTGTTGGATCTCGTAGGCGATGATCTCGACCCTTAACGCCTTGGTCATCTTGTTGATCGTGTCGCGCGTCGTATTGGTGTTGTAGATGTTGAGGTCGAGCAACTGGGACATCGCGTAGGTCTGTTGGCCCGCGTCTTTGCGCTGGATGCCGACGAGTCGGATCGTCCCGTCGAGCGAGGTCTTCTCTTTTTGGTAGGTGTGCTTCAGTTGATTGAGGTTCCCGATGACCTCGTTCTCGTACACCGTCCGCGAGTCACTCTGGGTCGCGTTCTGATTGAAGAGCGCGAGGAT
Organism: uncultured Acidimicrobiaceae bacterium; assembly: GCA_937881055.1. Classification (GTDB taxonomy): domain Bacteria; phylum Actinomycetota; class Acidimicrobiia; order Acidimicrobiales; family RAAP-2; genus RAAP-2. The sequence goes on from CALGFJ010000187.1 coordinate 7,075, forward strand.
CTGCGCGTCCGACGCCCCCAGGACGTAGGCGCGCACGATGTCCTTGACCAGCTTCTTCGCGGTCACCTTGATGGCCGAGCGCTTGTCCTTTTCCTGGCTCTGGAGACTCTTGATGTTGGCGGTGATCGTCGCCAGCTTCACCTTGTCCTCGTCGTACTGATTGGACGTGATTTCGCTGGTCCTCTCGAGTCGCGACAGCCGGTTCGTCAGCGCCGCGATCATGGCCTGCGTATTTGTAATGCTCGAGGCGTGGGCCGCCGTGGGCGTCACGATCAACGCGGCGACGCTGAACGCCAGTACAACGAGGGGAGTTGATCGAGTCGTGCCCCGACGACGCACGCGAATCATCAAACCAGCCTAGTTAGCGGTTTTGTGAATTTATGGCGTTTAGGAACTCTTTACAATGCGTTACGGTTACATCGCAACGACCGCTCGGGGGCGTAGCCCAATTGGCAGAGGCAAGGCGCTTAAACCGCCTCCAGTGAGGGTTCGAGTCCCTCCGCCCCTACGCGGTGCGTTTTTCGACGTCTCATTCTTTAGTAGCGTTGCCCCCGTGGCTAAGAGCGCAACAGGTAGATGGGTAAGCAGGGTCGGGGCGTCGGGAGGCGGCAAGGCCTACAAGAAGACGCGTCCCGGCAACTTCTACGGTGCGCTCGCCGTGATCGTGGTCCTGGGCCTCGTCGCGACGGTCTTCGCGCGCTACGAGTACCAGCACCCCACGAAGAACCCGGCCGGCGTCGCGCCGAAGATCGGCGCGAACTGGTACGCGGCCCTTTCGATCCAGGCCTGCGGCAAGTACCTGCCCTACCTCTCGACCGACACCTCGCTGAAGGCGCAAGGGATGTACGCGCTTCCGGCCGACGTGCTGCGTATCAGCCCGGTCTCGGCCGCCGACTCCGGCAACAACGCGACGCTCGCGCAGTTCGGCAACGAATATCCCGGTCTCGTCATCAGCACGAGCCAGTTGAACGTTCCCAAGGACGCGCTCGGCACCGCGAACCCCAAGACCGACTTCACGAACGGACAGGCCTGTCCTTCGGGGAAGGGCACGCTGTACCCGGGACAAACCGGCAAAGTCGAATACGCCTACTGGACGGCGTTCGGTAAGAAGCCGATCATCACGTCGAATCCCGCGTCCATCAAGTTCTCGCCGGACATTCGCATCAGCATCGCCTTTGACCCGGCCAACGTGAAACCGAAGCCGCCGACCGGGGCGACCAATAACGCGCTGCTCGCCGACAGTACGACGGTGACGCCGACGACGACCGTGACGACGCCGGTCGTCACCACCACGACGGTGAAATCGGGTACGACGACCACGACCACACCGAGCACGACGACGACGTCGAAGGGCTGAGCTTGAAGTCGATCATCCTGGTCGGCGGCAAAGGGACGCGTCTTCGTCCCCTCACTTACGAAACGCCGAAACAGATGCTGCCGCTCGTGGGCGTGCCGATGATCGAGTGCGTCTTCGAGTGGCTCGGTCGCCACGGCGTCACCGACGCGGTGCTCTCGCTGGGCTACCTGCCCGAACAGTTCACCGAGGCGTACCCGAGCAACGTGATCGCGGGCGTGCGCGTGGACTACGCCGTCGAGCCCGAACCCCTCGACACCGCGGGTGCGATTCGTTTCGCCGCCACTCGCTTCGGTTTTGACCAGACGTTTCTCGTCGTCAACGGCGACGTCTTGACCGACCTCAACATCACGACCTTGAAGGAGTTCCATCACGCCCACGGGGGAGAGGCCACGATCGCGCTCCATCCCGTCGACGACCCATCGCGATTCGGCGTCGTGCCGACGACCCCGGACGGCCAGGTGATCGCCTTCGTGGAGAAACCGCCGCGCGACCAGGCGCCGACCAACAACATCAACGCCGGAACGTACATCTTCGAGCCGAGAGCGCTGGAGCGCATCGCGGCCGAAGGTCGTGTGAGTGTCGAACGCGACACGTTCCCGGCCCTCGCTCACGCCGGCGAACTCTTCGCGATGGTCGATGGCGCCTACTGGCTCGATACCGGCACGCCCCACGCCTACCTCCAGGCGAACGTCGACATCTTGAACGGCCGCCAGGGCATGCACGAATTCACCAACATCGTGAACTGCTCGTGGCGCCATCCGTCGGCCACCGTCGACGCCACGGCGACGCTCACGAACTCGGTCGTCGACAGCGACTGCGTGGTCGGGGCGAACGTCGTGCTCGAAGAGACCGTGCTCCTGCCCGGGGCGATCGTGCAGAGCAACTGCGTCATCCGCTCTTCCATCATCGGCCCCGGCGCGGTCATCGGCAGGTATTCCCGACTCGGCGCGACCTGCGTCGTCGGCGCGAACGAGCACGTGGCCCCCGCGTCAGAACTCTCCGGCGAAGTGCGCCTCGGCGGAGTGTGATCAGCGAAAGAGGTCTTCGTTCGAGCGGCGAAGGGCGTCGTCTTTAATCGATCCGTCGCCGAAGTACGAGTCATCGAGACCACGCAGCAGCGCGAACGGTGTCGCTTCGGCCTTGCCGAGCACGAGATTCGCCGCCCCGGCGATCTCGTCGGCGATCGCGACCTCGGTGACCTCGAGGACCCGCCCGGTGGCGTCGGTCGTCCCGCGAAGGTCCAGTATCGGCTTCACGCCCGCCGAACCGATCGCGACGTCGGTGACGCCGACGCGCCAGACTCGGCCGAACGTGTCGGTGATGATCACGGCGACCTCGACGTTGCAGCGCCGTTGGATCTCGGACCGGAATCGTCGCGCTGAGCGGTCCGGGTCTTTGGGCAGCAGTACCGCCGTGCCGTCTTCGGTGTTCGAGAGATCGATCCCGGCGTTCGCGTTGATGAATCCGTGATGCGTCTCGGTGATGCGCAGTGGTCCCCGGCGACGCAGGATCCTCGCGGATTCACCTTCGATGAGAGCAACTTTGTGCTCTTCCGTGCCGTCGAAGTCGACGACCTGGCCCTCGGACTTCGACACCACTTTGCTCGTGACGATGACGAGGTCACGGTGCTCGAGCGTGATCCCCGAGGCGAGAAGCGCTTCGAGAAACAGGGCGACGAGATCATCTCCATCGCGCACCATGGCGACCGACGGGAGGGGGATAATGCGCAGTTCATTCACGCCAGCACCGCCGCGCTCAATCGCCGTGCGTCGTCGCGTTCGGCCATGATCGTCGTGGTGACCACGACGTGGACGCCGCGACTCCGCACCTCATCGACGCGAGCGGCGTCGGATTCATCGATGATCCACGTGCCGACCAACCCCTTGTAGAAGTCGACCACGCCGAGG
>CALGFJ010000188.1 GCA_937881055.1 uncultured Acidimicrobiaceae bacterium
GCAGCGCCCCGTCGGGACCGAAGTGGACGCGGTGCACGACCGCTCCCCGCCACCCTTCGGCGATACCCGTGCCGTGGCCCCCTCGAAGTTCGACCTCGTCACCATGAACGTCGAGTGGTCCCTCGCGCGCCACGAGGTCGGCGAGCAGGCGAAGTGACGCGTCGACCTCGTCACAGCGCACCTCGAATCGCGCGAGCACGTCCCCGCCCTCTCGGGACGCGGAGTGAAAACTCGCGGGCAGCTCGACGAAGGGGTGCGCCACACGGGCGTCGTTAGCGAGGCCGGAGGCCCGCGCGACGACGCCGAGCACGCCCAGGTCGCGGGCTTGGTCGATCGAGAGGACCCCAGTACCCGTGAAGCGGTCCATCACGATGCTGTTGGCCCGCGCCAGTGCCACCAACTCGTGGAACTGCGTCCCGATATCCTCGAGCTCCTCTCGGGTCGGCAGGGTCCGCAGCGTAGCGCCTCCGTAGTGCACCGCGCCGCGCAAGAGTCGATGGCCGGTCACCGAGTCGTTGAGCGTCAAGAGTCGTTCGCGCAGCGTCAGGGCGCGCGCATTGGCGAAGCCGAAGCCGACGTCGTTGCACAACGCGCCGACGTCCGCGACGTGGTTGTACAGGCGTTCGAGCTCGAGCAGCACCGCGCGCAGTTCGCGCGCGCGCTGGCCGACCTCGATGCCGAGGGCCTCTTCGACGGCCTGGACGAACGCGAGGCCGTGACCGACGGCGCTGTCACCGGAGATCTTCTCCGCGAGGTTCAAGGCGAAGTCCAGGTCCCGGCCCTCGAAGAGCCGTTCGATGCCCTTGTGGACGAACCAGAGACGAGCCTTCATGCGCACGATGGTCTCGCCCAGCACCCAGAAGCGAAAGTGCCCGGGCTCGATCACGCCGGCGTGGACCGGGCCGACCGGTATCTCGTAGACCCCGTCGCCCTCGACCTGGGCGAAGGGGAACGCGTCGGCGTCCAAGTTCATCGCGGGTTGGGGTCCCGCGTCGTGGCGCATGGGGTGCCATCCCGGGGGCCAGTGCTGGTGCAGCACGAGGCGACGAAGCTGTGGATGGCGAACCGGTTGGACGCCGAAGAGGTCGTGCATCTCACGTTCGAATCGACTGGCGGCGTAACTCAGGTGGGCGATCGAAGGAAGCTGCGGCCGATCGGCATCGAGCAGCACGCGGATCTCCACGCGTTGGTCGGGCGGACCGGCGACGAAGAGGTAGACGACTTCGATGACGTCGTCGTCGTGGCGCCCACCGACGAGCGCGAGACGATACCCGCCTTCGAACAACGCAGTGCACGCATCGCTGAGTTCGTCGCTGGTGCACTCGAGTACCGCGCGACGCGGTCGCTCGCCGAGCAGCAGCTTCATGGTGAGTGCGAGCGCGCTCACTTCACGACCACCATCGCGGCCGCGCGCAAGAGGCTGTCGAGCGGCCACGCGATCACCCCGAGCGCACCGCACGCCGCGAGTGCGCCAATCAGTGGGACGGTGACGATCGACGGACTGTGGGACACCGACTCACCGTCGCTGCGAGCGCCAAAGAGCATGTGGCGCCCGTGGGACATCACCGAACCAAAGATCACCGCCATCAGCACCAGTGAGAGTGCGGCCACCCAGCCCAGGCCCACGTGGACCTCCGCGCGCAGCATGTTGAGTTCACTGATGAACAGGCTGAAGGGCGGCAGGCCGAGCAACGCGACCAGCCCGAAAGCGAAGACGCCGCCCAAGGCCGGACGACGAGCCAGCAACGCCCTCACTTGGTCGATCTCGGTCGTTCCCTCGACGAGCAGGATCTCGCCGGAGGCGAGGAACAACACGGCCTTCGCGAGCCCGTGGCCGAGCACGTGCAGCAGTACCGCGGCGATGGCGAGCGGCGTGCCGGCGGCCGCGCCCAAGGAGATCAGGCCCATGTGCTCGACACTGTGGTACGCCAGCATTCGCTTGTAGTCGCGTTGGCTGAGCAGCAACGACGCGGCGACCACGAGCGATAACAGGCCGGCGGTGACGAACAACATTCGAGAGAATCCCACCCCCACGGCGCCGTCAGCAATGGCCTTGAAGCGCAGTAGCACGTAGAAGGCCACCGTCAAGAGCACTCCGGACATCAGGGCCGACACCGGTGCCGGCGCCTGGCTGTGCGCGTCGGGCAGCCAACTGTGCATCGGGGCGAGTCCGACCTTGGTGCCGTAGCCGAGTACTAACAGCGCCAACGCGAGACGCATGACCCCCGGGTCGAGGCGGTGCGAGACGCTCATGAGTGACGTCCACTGCAGCGACACGTGCGCACCGTGGCCCACGTGCAACGCGGCGAGATAGACGAGCACGGTGCCGAGGAACGCCAATGCGATGCCGACCGAGCAGATGATGATGTACTTCCACGACGCCTCGAGGGCTCCCCTCGTTCGCCGGTACCCCACGAGGAACGTGGTGATGATCGTGGTCGCCTCGACGGCGACCCACATGACGCCCACGTTGCCGGCGACGACCGCGAGCAGCATGGCCGTGATGAAGCCCTGGACGAGCACCGCGTAGAGCGTCGCGCGACGCGCGCTCGAGTGACCCGAGGAGATCTCGTGGTCGAGGTAGCGCACGCTCTGGCACACGGCCAAGAGGCCGATCGCGCCGATCACGATCACCATGAAGGCGCTCAGGGCGTCGACGCGCAGTACTCCAGAGAACGCGGACAGGGCCGCTCGGTGTACGACGTGAGTGGCGAGCACGACGCCCGTGACGAGCACGAAACCCAGTGACGCGGTGCACAGCCACCCGACCCAGCGGCGCCACTCGACCGCCGCCGCCACGCAGCCGGTCAGCGCCGGGACGAGCAAGAGGACGAACGCGAGCATCAGTCGTGCAGTCCCTGGAGCTGATCGAGGTCGAGCACCGCGAATTTGGACCACAACTGCACTGCCAGCACGCGCAGCACCACGACGACCAAAAGGACGTCGAGCGACGCGCCCAACTCAACCAGCAACGGCACGCCGGCCGTGGCGAGGAAGGCGACGAGCGCGATGCCGTTGTCCACGAGCAAGAGACCCACGATCTGAGACGCGGCCTTGCGACGAACGACCATCGAGAAGAAACCGATCAACATCGTCGCGATGCCGAGGGGAACCAGCCGTCCGGCACTCGTCGACACGAGCGTGACGACCGGGCGGGTCGCGCCGTAGGCGAGGAACGTGAGGGCTCCGGCGCCCACCAGTGACGCCGGCACGTTCACGAGGGGTGACGTTTCGCGGCTCGCTGGTTCATTCGCCAGCACGCGCGTCACGAGCGTCGGGATGACAAAGCCCTTGGCCGCCACGACGAGGCATCCGACGATCACGAGCACGTCGTCGTGGCGATGAAATCCGAGCACCAGGGCGACCACGCCGAGCGCCATTCCCTGGACCGCCAGCGCGCGCACGATCGCCAGGAGTGATCGTCGCCACAACGTGACGAAGGCGCAGAGGATCACCAGCCCGGTCGCGATCTCGAGGAAGCTCGAGTACGTCGCGCCGTTCATCGCGCGACCACCGCGGTCACCGCGCCGAGCAGCGCGAGCACGAAGCCACCGGCCAACAGTTCGGGCAGTCGAAAGAGACGCATCTTGGCCGTAAAGACCTCAAAGACCGCGATGATCACGCCGACGGCTGTGACCTTGGCGACGAGCGCGAGCAGTCCCACGCCGAAGAACAGCGCCCCTGACCGGTCCGCCACTCCCCACGGGACGAGCAGGTTCACGAGCAGTCCCAGCAAGAACACGAGGCGCATCGACTCGCCCAGGATGATCAGACCCAAATCCGCGCCGGAGTACTCGAGGACCATGGCCTCGTGGATCATCGTGAGTTCGAGGTGGGTACTGGGATTATCGACCGGCAGCCGACCGCTCTCGGCGAGGATCACCACCAGGAACGACGCGAGCGCCAGGATTCGCGCCGGACTCGCGATGACCGCCGGATGGGTCAGACCGATACGAACGAGCGCGGGTAGGTTCGACGTGCGAGCGGCGATCGCCATGGCCAGGATCGCCACCAACAACGCCGGTTCACAGAGTGCCCCGATGGTCATGGACCGGCTCGAACCCATGCCGCCGAACGCCGTCCCGGTATCGAGGGCGCTGAGCGCGAGCAGGACCGAACCGAGCAGCAGTACGAAGACCACCGCGAAGAAATCCGAACTCTGCCCGAGCGGCGGCGAAGTCGTCACCAGGGGCGACACCGCCGTGACCGCGACGACGGTCGCGACGAGGACGACGGGACCGGCGCCGAAGACCCAACTCGATTCGCGCGGGCGCATTCGTTGTTTGGCGAAGAGCTTTCGCAGGTCGAGCAGGGGCTGGTGGATGGACGCGCCGACGCGGCCCTCGAGACGACTGCGAACCTTGCGCATGAGCCCGAGTAGGAGCGGACCGCCGAGGGCGACGGCGGCCACCTGGAAGAGCGCGACGAGAACCTGCGTCAAGACATGAGAGACCCCGTTCACGCCACCACCACCAAGACGATCACGAGCGCCACGAAACCGAAGGCGAGGTAGCGGTGCACGCTGCCGTTCTGGAGCCAACGCGCGCGCTGACCCCACCATCGCACGCCGGCAATGAAGGGTCGGTAGAAATGCCGTTCAATGACGTCGTCATTCGACGTGTGATAGGCGATGCGCTCGATGTAGTACCGCGATTCGACGAGGTGGCTGACGTCGAGGTCGCGCGAAGGTCGGATGACGTCGTCGAAGACGCGCTGGAGCGGCTCGGCGAACGAGGTCGCCGTGTACTGCATGCGCGCGGTCTGCAGTTTTCGCCCCGAACCCCACGGTTCGACCGGATTGACGGCCGGCCACGCGTACCTTCGACGGTGCGCGAGGCGTCGGATAACGATCACGACCAACACCGCGCTCGCCAGTCCCCCGGCGAGCAGCGACGGTGCGAGGACTCCGCGCAGTCCCGGTAGGTGCAGCGAGATCCAACCACTCGTCGCCGAGGTGGCGTGGGCGCGACCCGCGCTCGCCGCCGCACGCTCGATCGCCGGTAGCACGAGCATCGGCACCAGACCGAGCACGAGACAGAGCGAGGCGAGGGCCGCGGCGCCCAGTCGCATCGTGATCACGGCCTCGTGAGCCTCGGTCGCTTCGACCGAGCGCGCTCGTCCAAGAAACCCGATCCCCGTCGCCTTGACGAACGCCGCGACCGTGAGTCCCCCGGTCAACGCGAGGGCGGCGACCGCCACTGACACGCTGATCACGACCGAAGTATTGGACGTGGGCAGGCCGTGCAACAGACCCTGGAAGAGCAGCCATTCTCCTACGAATCCGTTGAACGGTGGAAGGGCCGCCACCGAAAGCGCGCCGATAAAAAAGACGACGCCCGTCACGGGCATCCGTCGCATCAAACCCCCGAGTCGATCCAAGTCCCTCGTCCCGGTGGCGGCCTGCACCGCGCCCGCGGCGAGGAAGAGAGCTCCTTTGAAGACGGAGTGATTGACCAGCAACAACAGTGCGGCCACCATTGCGATGGCGGCGGTCGCCGGACGGCCCACCGCGGCGAAGAGTCCCGACGCACCGAGCGCGATCAGGACCAGACCCATGTTGTCGGTCGTCGAATACGCGAGCAGCCTCTTGAGGTCCGAACTCGTCGCCGCGTAGAGCGCGCCGTAGAGGGCTGACACCACGCCGAAGGCGCTGACCAGAATCCACCACCAGACGGGACCTCCCCCGAGGAGTTCATTGCCCACGAGAATGATTCCGTAGATGCC
>CALGFJ010000189.1 GCA_937881055.1 uncultured Acidimicrobiaceae bacterium
TACCACTTGGGTCGTCTGGGCCTCACGGTGACGACGACGGTGACCAACCGTGATGACGTCCCGATACCCTTCGGCGTCGGATTCCATCCGTACCTGGCCGTGACGACGCCGACGATCGAAGGGGCCGAGTTGGAGATCCCGGCGAACGCCTACGTCGCGGTGAACGATCGTCAATTGCCGACGGGCGAGATCCTGCCCGTCGCGGGAAACAGCTTCGATTTCACGATGCGTAAATCTGTCAACGGGCACACGCTCGATACCACGTTCACCGAACTGGTACGCGACGACTCGGGGCTCGCGACCGTCGTGCTCGCGGACTCCACCGGCGGGGAGATCGAGTTGAGTGTCGATCGCAATTTTCCCTATTTGCAGGTCTTCACCGGCGACCACTTGGAACGAGGCCGTCGACGAACCGCGGTGGCCGTCGAACCGATGACCTGTCCCCCCGACGCGCTGCGCAGTGGTAAGGACGTCGTCGTGCTCGAACCGGGACAGCACTGGGCCGGATCGTGGCGACTGCGACGGAGGTAGCGATGAGCGATCGCGTGGTGCTCGTGACGGGCTCGACGAGCGGCATCGGCCTCGCGACGGCGCGACTTTTCGCTGACGCCGGTGATCGAGTGGTCTTCAACTCGGTTCGTAGCGTGAAGGAGGGCGGACGACTCGCCGCCGAGACGCCGAATTCGACGTACGTCCAAGCCGACGTCGCCAAGAACGAGGACTGCGTGCGGCTCGTCGCCGACATTCTCGAACACTTCGGCCGTTTGGATGTCGTGGTCAACAACGCCGGCACGACGAAGGTGATTCCGCACCGCGACCTCGCGGCCGCGACGCTCGACGTGTGGCGCGAGATCTTCGAGGTCAACGTCTTTGGCACGTGGAGCCTCTGTGTCGCGGCGATGGACGCGCTTCGAGCCAGTCACGGCGCCATCGTGAACGTCTCGTCGTTAGCCGGTGTGCGAGCGACCGGCTCCTCGATCCCCTACGCCGCGTCGAAGGCCGCCGTCAATCACATGACGGCGCTGCTCGCGAAGGCCGTCGGGCCGGAGGTGCGGGTGAACGCCGTCGCGCCCGGACTGATCGACACCCCCTGGACCAAGGACTGGGACACGGTTCGCGGATTCGTGGAGGCGGTCGCTCCCTTGAAGAGAAGCGGGATGCCCGACGACGTCGCTGCGGTGATCGTGGCGCTCGCGTCGTCAACGTACGTGACCGGTCAAGTCGTGGTCGTTGACGGCGGTCTCGGGTTGGCTACGTAGGCGGCGGCGGCACGAAGAGTCGCAGCAGGCGACAGAGCAACGCCGTCGCCGGATGGATGAAGAGACGATCTGTCATCGGACGCCGGCGAACACCGAGGAGTTCGATCTGCCACGGCGCCATGAGCGCGAAGGAACCGCGCACGAGCAGCCAATTGGCCGAACGCTGGATGAGTCCGCGCTGGACGCCGCGAATGACGAAGTCTCGCGCGACGGCCCCGTCGGGGCTCAGACGCAGCTCCGGGCGGAACCTTTGGACGGTGGCTTCGAGCTCCGCGACCGACGTCGGCGGATTCACCATGCCGAGATCGAGCGCAAGGCGCGCCATCTCCTTCACGTACCGGTCGCCATCGTCATCGCTCAATCGCCTCGCCCCGTACCGGCGGTACGCAGTGAGGAACATCGACGTCTCGGCGGCGTGCACCCACGCGAGGAGGTGCGGATCGTTCGCGAAGTAGGAGACGCCGTCGTCCGCGACTCCGCGCACGGCCTGGTGCACCGCGAGCACCCGCTCGATCGACGCGTACGCCTGGTCCCTCGTGCCGTAGGTCGTGAAGCCGATGAAGTTCGCCGTTTGGAGGAGTCGACCGAGGGGGTCCTCGCGGTAGCGCGAGTGTTGGGCGACGCCGGCCATCGTGTGGGGATGAAGCATCTGGATGAACAGGGATCCGAGTCCGCCGACCAACATCGGCGGAAGGTCGCCGTGGATCGTTCGCGCGACGCTGTCGAGGGCGAAGTACGCCTCTTCGGGGTCGTTGCAACGAGGTGGTGGCTCCTTCGACAGGCCGACGGCCCGGCGGATATCGCGATTGACGCGCCGACGCAGTTGCGTTAAGGCTTCACTGGCCAACGGGTCTGACACCATCCTTCCGCGAGTTCTCATGGACAGACTATGTTCGACCCTTTCAATTGATGCATCGGTCTGGAACACTGGTGGCATGGCCTCCACGCAACCCCTGCGTCGCACGACCACCGAGGGCGACGTAAAGACCGAAGACGCCGTCGAGACGAAGAAACCGTGGAACGTGATCGTGTGGAACGACCCGGTCACGCCGATGACGGTCGTGGTCGTCATCTTTCGCAAGATCTTCGGCTACTCGAACAACAAGTGCACACAACTGATGTTGGCCGTGCATCACGAGGGACGGGCGCTCGTGTGGTCCGGTCACCGCGAACGCGCCGAGAGCTACTGCGTCAAGCTCCAGGTTTCGGGTCTCCAGAGCACGATCGAACAGGACGCTTAGTGGTGGGGAGCAAGGTCTTCACCCGTCGTCGCGACGGCCGGGTCGAAGTTCGAATGAACGAGTACGGACGCTCTGTCGTGCGGAGCGCCTTCGCCAACGTGCTCGCCGCCGAGCGCGACCCGGCCCACGAGTGGCACGTCTCGTTGTCCGGACCCATCGATCCGAGCCTCGATCACGACAATCCGGTCTCCATGCTCGCTCGTCAGAACGAGACCTCCACGAACGCCGAGTTGGCGAGTCTCACGGTCGA
>CALGFJ010000190.1 GCA_937881055.1 uncultured Acidimicrobiaceae bacterium
GCGGCCAACTTCGTCACCGCACCGTTCAGCTGGACCGTCACTGAGATCGCGCGCCCCATCGGCCACATGTTCGCCGGCGCCATCAACTACAGCGACGTCGTCTCCCAGAATCAGAAACTGCGCTACGAATTAGGCAAAGCCGAACTTCGAGCGAACGAGTCCTGGGCGCAAAGTCGCCAGCTGCAACAACTGAGCACGCAGCTCGACGTACCGTTCGTCGGATCGTTGCCGACGGTCGCGGCGCAAGTCACCGCGCTGTCGCCCACGAATTTCGCCGCGACGGTCGATATCTCTAAGGGCGGCGACAGCGGCATCATGGTGGGGATGCCGGTCGTGGCCAACGGGGGACTGGTTGGCACCGTCGTCGGGACGACCCCGCACGGCGCGACGGTTCGCCTGATCACCGACGTGAATTCCCTCATCGGGGTGACATTCGGCTCGGGCAAGACGTCGCTCGTCATTAGCGGCCAGGGCGTGAATAACGGCCTCGGCGCCACGGCCGTGCCACTCACGTCCTCGATTCGCTCGGGCACCGTGCTGTCGACGAACGGACTCGATGGTGGTCTCTATCCGCCGGGCCTGCCCGTCGCCAGCGTTGCGAAGGTGACGCTCACGCCGGGCGCGGCCACGTACAACCTTTCGCTGCACCCACTGGCCGACCTGCGTGACCTCGTGTACCTCGACGTCGTGCTTTGGGAACCCTCGACGTGACGCGCGCGCTGATTCCGGTCACGGTCGTCACGATGTTCATCGTCGGCGTCCAGCTCTCGGTGTTTTCGACGTTGCGTTTCGCTGGTGTGGTTTTCATGCTGGTGTGGCTCTGGCCCTTCGCGCTGGGCCTCGCGGGATTCACGACGCTCTCCATCTGGGCGGCGCTGGTCGGGGGCGTCTTTTTCGACACCCACGCCGCGACGCCGTTTGGACTGACCGCGATGGTCGGAGTGTTGCTCGCCTTTAGCGCGTCGCGGTTGGGTAAGGAAGGTGTTGGCGACCTCGACTCGGCGGCCTGGTGGGTCACGCCGATCCTCGCTGCCGGTGCGGGGGCGGCCGCACCGGTCATCTACACCGTGGGCGGCGTCGGCGTCTTGAACTTCTCGTTGTGGCACGGCAGTCTGGTGAATTCGATGGTCGTGAACGCCGTGGCGTTCTTCGTGTTGGCGCGCCCGGTCTCGCGTCTCGCTCGTATGGTCGGACACTCGGGTGTTCGGGCTCGCCGGTGAAGGGTTCGTGGCGTGATCGCCCCTCGGGAACTCGATTCTCAAGGCTCTGGCGGCCGTGGACGTCACTGCACCCGTTTCGAGGCAAGGGACGATCGATCAACGAGCCCAAACCGGTCGGTATACGCGACCTCGTGGCGGCGCCGAGTGACGTCAAGTTGCGTCCCGAACGTCGCTGGTACGTGATCGGCGGATTTTTCCTCTTGTTGTTCTTGTTGCTCGTCGCGCGGCTCTACGTGCTTCAGATCAAGGACCACAATCAGTCCGTGGCCCAGGTCGACTCACTATCACTGCACGTCGCGACGATCCCCGCGTCGCGAGGACTGATCCTTGATCGCAATGGCACGCCGTTGGTAAACAACGTGACGACCGTCGAGATACGACTCTCGCGTGCCGAAGCGACGCTGAATCCGAAGATCGAGGGCACGCTCGCCTCGCTCACCGGCCAGAGCGTCAATCAAATTGCCAGTGACCTCGCCAACCAGGCCTACAGCCCCTATCAACCGGCGCCGATCCTCGCCAACGCGCCGGCCAACATCGTCGAGTTCATCAAGTTGCACGCCTCAGAATTTCCCGGCGTGTCCGTCTTGGACGTCTCCCAGCGCTCGTATCCGCTCGGCGGCAACGTCGGTTCTCAGGTGTTGGGCTACGTGGGACCCATTACGAGTAATGAGATCAAGGCGCACCCCGGCGCCGGCTACCAGACCGACTCAACGATCGGTCAATCCGGCATTGAGTCCTTCTACGAGCAGTACCTGCGCGGCCACGACGGCACGAGCACGATCGAAGTGAACGCCAACGGCAGCGTGCTGGGCACGTTGCACACGACCCAGCCGAGGGTCGGCGACTCGGTCGTGCTGAACATCGACGCCGGGTTGCAAAAGGCGCTCGACGGAATTCTGAAGTCGGACGTCTTGCACGATCGAACGGTACCGGACCCGCGTTCAGGATTACTGCCGGCGGCCATCAACGGCGCCGCGGTCGTGATGGACGTCAACAACGGCGCGGTGCTCGCGATGTCGAGTTACCCGTCGTACAACTTGTCGTCGTTCGTGAACGGACTCTCGGACGCCCAGTTCCACCATCTCCTCGCGGTCGGAGCGTTCAACAATTACGCCATCCAAGGTCTCTACACGCCGGGTAGCACCTTCAAGTTGATCACGGCGACCGCGGACATGCAGACCGGCATCCTCTCGCCCAACGTCCTCATCGACGACACCGGTCAGTTCAAAGTGCCGGGGTGTCACTCGAATCCCAAGGGTTGCGTCTTTCACGACGACGAGACGACCGGTAACGGTTACGTCAACCTGCCGCTCGCGCTCACGAAGTCATCGGACTACTACTTCTATAACTTGGGCTATCTCTTCTGGTCCCAGCAGGCCAAGTACGGCCAGACGCCGATTCAGAACGTCGCCCACGAATACGGCCTCGACCAGTACACCAACATCGACCTACCCAATGAGGTGGTCGGGCGCGTCGACTCGCCTCAAGTGCGCAAGGCCCTTCACGCCGCAGCGCCCAAGGCTTTCCCCTACGTGAGTTGGTACACCGGTGACAACATCGAGATGGCCTTCGGACAGGGCACCACCGCCCTCACGCCGATCGCGCTCGCCAACGCCTACGCGACCTTCGCCAACGGCGGCACGCGCTACGCGCCCGAAGTCGCAGCCGCGATCATCAACGCCCACGGTAAGACGGTCATTCACTACGGCCCGCGCGTCCTCGGTCACGTGAGCCTTCCGCCCCGAGTGCGCAACCCGATCCTCGCCGGACTCGAAGGCGTCGTGATGAGCCCCGAGGGTACGGCGTACGCGCCTTTTCACAGCATCATCAACTTCTCGCTCACTTCGTTCCCGATCGCCGGCAAGACCGGCACGGCGAGCAACGGCGGGGTGAGCAAAGAGCCGAACTCGTGGTTCGTCGGTTTCGGACCGACCACGCACCCCAAGTACGTGGTGCTGTGCGTCATCGAAGAGGGCGGCTACGGAGCCGACGCCGCGGCCCCGGTGGTCGCCGAGACGTTCAACTATCTGGTGGCCCACCCGATCGGCCCGGTCAAGCTCAAGGGGCAACTATCGACACCGACGACCACGACCACCTCGACGTCGAGTACGACCACGACGACCCACAAATAGGTCAAATCGTCGATTGGGCCGTTCCGGCGAGTAACCTGATGACGTTGGGCGTTTCTGTGCAAAATGTGCAGTGCGCGAATAGAACGCAGCAGTTGCGCGGTGCAGTCGCACTCCGTTCCTGCAGGCATTGAGGACTACACGTGGTACACGTCGGTGAGGTAACCCTATTTCTAACTGGGATAGTCGCACTCTTGTTGACCCGTCACGCCACAACTCCCAACACACGCGTCGCCGGCTTTGACTGGCACGCGCCCACCCCCGTACGCGCGGCGAACCACGCCCCGATACCTAAGAACTCAAGGAGTACCCGTCGTGAGCGACGAAACCAACACTCAACCCGCATCATCGTCTAGCCCCCGCATAGGCGACACCCGACCAGCACCCCAGATTGGCGACACGAGACCGGGATCGGCGCCCGCGTCCTCCAACGGCCAAGCGCCGGCCCGTCAAGGTCAAGGTCAAAGCCAGGGCGGCGGTAACCGACGTCGACGCGGCGGTCGTGGTCGAGGTGGCCAAGGTGGCCAGGGCACCCAGACGCGCAACCCGGCTCGTTCCTTCGACTCACCGATCGAAGCGTCCGCGCCAGAAGCCGCCGGCGAAGAGAGCGCGGCCGGACGCGGCAAGAACAAGCGTCGTCGCGGCGGCGAGCGCCGTACTCGCGCGCAGGGTCGCTACCTCATGTGCGTCCACACTTCTAAAGAGGCCACGCACATCGCGACCCTCGAGGGACGCACGATGGTCGAGTACACGGTCGCCAAGGCGGCCGATGAGACGAACCAGATCGACGGCAACATCTACGTCGGACGGATCCAGAACGTACTGCCCGGAATGGAACTCGCGTTCGTCGATATCGGTATTCCGAAGAACGCGGTGCTCTATCGCGGTGACATCTCCTTTGACATGGACGACGTCGAAGGGACGTCATCGAACGACAAGCGCATCGAACAGATGATCAAGTCGGGACAGACGATCATCTGTCAGGTCACGAAGAACGCGATTGGCGCCAAGGGCGCTCGTCTCACGCAGGAGGTCTCGTTGCCGGGACGCTTCGCCGTGCTCGTTCCGAATTCGAGCACCATCGGAATCTCGAAGCGTCTGCCCGACGGTGAGCGACGACGACTGCGCAAGATCATTGACGACGTGAAGCCGGAGCGCCACGGCATCATCATTCGCACGGCCGCCGAAGGTGTCACCTCAGACGATCTCGCGCGCGACGTCAGCTCCCTGGCCGAGAAGTGGGCCGCCATCGAAGCTGAGGTCGCCAAATCCAGTCAACCGCGCCTGGTCTACCGCGACCTCGACCTCGCCGTTCGGGTGTTGCGTGAGGAGTTGAACGACGACTACCGCGGCGTCCTGATCGACGATCGAGAGCTGTATGAGAAGGTCCGCGAGTACGTCCTCGCGGTCAATCCCGAGTTGGCGGACCGCATTGAGTACTACGACCGATCCACCGAGGAGTTGCCGCTCTTCGAGCGCTACTTCGTCCACGAACAGCTCCACCGGGCCCTCGACCGCAAGGTCTTCTTGCCCTCGGGCGGATCGCTGATCATCGAGCGCACCGAAGCCCTCACCGTCGTCGACGTCAACACGGGAAAGAACGTCGGGACCACCAACCTCGAAGAAACCGTCTTTCGCAACAACCTGGAGGCGGCCGAAGAGGTGGCTCGTCAACTGCGGCTGCGCGACATCGGTGGCATCATCGTGATCGACTTCATCGACATGGAGTCCAAGGTCAACCGTGAAGCCGTCGCCTCGGCGCTGCGCCAAGCCCTCTCGCGCGACAAGACCCGTACCCAAGTCTTTGACATCTCGGAACTGGGACTCGTGGAGATGACGCGAAAGCGCGTCAACGAAGGGCTCTTGGAATCCGTGTCGAGCATCTGTACGGTCTGTGACGGGCGTGGATTCGTCGTCGAGACCGGCCTCTAGGTCGCGACCGGTTCGTCCCATCGGCTACTATTGAATCCCTATGTACGCCGTTATCCGTGTAGGCACATCTC
>CALGFJ010000191.1 GCA_937881055.1 uncultured Acidimicrobiaceae bacterium
GTGACGCCGAGACGAAGGGAATGATGTAGCGGCGCTCGCGCTGCTTGAGTCCGGGCGTGATGAATCGCCACAACTGCCAGAAGAGCACCGGCGACGAGAAGAGCAGTCCGCCGAAGAAGCCGATCTTTATCCGCAACGTCAGTCCATCCAGCGGATTAGTGACCAGGAACACACAACTCTTGTGCGCGGCGTCTCGCGCTGCGCAGTACGGCTCTTGCAGCAGGTGCAAGATCTGCGGATACAAGAGGAAGGCGACGACACCGAACAGCGAAACGGTGATCGCCGAGATGAGGAAACGGTGTCGAACCTCGGCGAGGTGTTCGGCCAGCGTCATGCCGGACTGGGCTTTACTGAATCGCGACATGCACTACCTAGTTCAGGGACGGATCTGGTGGCGGGATCGAATCTTCGGTGCGCGCGGCGACCGGTCGAAGGGATGGAGTGATCAGCGGAGGCGGCACCGTTTCAGCGACCGCAGCCGGGGGCGCATTCTTCTTGACCTCGGCCGCCTCTTTAGCGTCGACCTGGTCGGAGAGTTGGTTCAAAAGGTTGATCGGACTTCGCACGATCCGCGCGATGTCCCCGGTGCTCGGCAAGTCGGGAATGGCGTCGCGCACCTCGGATTCGACGCGCTCCTGGAGTTGTTTGAGAGCTCGCCAGCTCGAACCGAGACGATGGGCCACGTCGGGCAGCTTGTCGGGACCCAGCAAAAGCAAGACCACAGCCACGATCACCATGATCTTGACGGGGCTGAGGAACATCAGCCCATTGTAGGTCGGCGCTTAGAGAAATCCGATGCGGGAAAGCGGCCAGATGCGCACGAAGGCCTTACCGATGATGTCGGAGCGTGGCACGGTGCCCCACGTGCGACTGTCGCACGAATTGTCGTGATTGTCGCCCATCATGAAGTACTGGTTCGCCGGCACGGTGACGTTGCCGATGGGCTGGCCCAGTGGCTCGGTGTGGGTCCACGTCTCATCGAGCGCCTGGCCGTTCACGTAGATCGTGTTGCCAATGGAGGTGAGGACATCGCCGGGCGTGCCGATGACGCGCTTCACGAGGTCGGTCACCGGCATGCTCGGGTCGCAGTTCTCCTTCGGTGGCGCCTTGAAGACGACGATGTCGCCGATGTGAATCGTGCCTAAGGAGACGGCCAACTTGTTCACGACGATGCGGTCACCGACCCGCAACGTGGGCAGCATCGATTTGGAGGGAATGTAGAAGGTCTGGAAGGCGTAGGCGCGCATCAAGAACGACACCAGCACCGCGACGACGATGATCGCGGACCACTCGATGAGCGCGCGATGACGGGGCCTCGTGCGTGCCGCGCGCGGCGTTGTCGGCGCGGGCGGCTCGGACGTCAAGACGCCTGAGGATTCGAGGGGGGTCACATCAGACACTTGACAAGTTTAGTCAGGTCAACCGTGGCGCTCGAGAGAGAGTAGCAACTTCTGGAATCGCTCGTCGGTGCTCTTGAAAGGATCCTTGAGTAGCACGGTTCGTTGCATCTCGTCATTGAGCTTCAGGTGTACCCAGTCCACGGTGTAGTCCCGCCGCCACTCTTTGGCGGCCTTGATGAAGGTGCCGCGCATGTGCGCGCGCGTCGTCGGCGGCGGTGTGTGCGTCGCCGTGGCGATCTCCTCGTCACTGACGATGCGTCGTAGGTGCCCACGGGCTTGACGCCGATAGTAGAGACCGCGTTCGAAGCTCGTGTCGTGATACAGCAGATCGATGAGGGCGATCTTGGGATCGCTCAATTCCACGCCGCTTCGTTCGCGCTCGCGTTCGATGATCTGCAACTTGGCGATCCAGTCGACTCGGTCGGCGAGTCCCATCGGGTCGTTGCGATACTGCTCGATCACTTCGCGCCACAGTTGCACGGCGTGGACCTGATCGGCGGGCAGCGGGTGCCCCTGGAGGAACTGTTCGGCGCGCTCGCAGAGGTCGTCTTGGATTTCGAGGGCGGTGAGGTCGCGACCGTTCGTCAACTTCACCGGCTCCTTGCTCCACAGGTCGTAGGAGATGTCGCGAAGAGCGTTGATCGGCGAAGCCATGTTGTAGTCGCGCAAGACCGTGTTGCGGTCCTCGATCATCGCGAGCACGACGGCGGCGGTGCCGAGCTTGAGGTAGGTCGCGAACTCGCTCATGTTGGAGTCGCCCACGATCACGTGCAAACGCCGATACTTCTCGGGATCGGCGTGGGGTTCGTCGCGAGTGTTGATGATCGGTCGACTGCGCGTGGTCGCTGAGGAGATCGCCTCCCAGATGTGCTCGGCCCGCTGGCTCATCGAATACGCCGTGCCCTTGGCGTTGGTGACCACCTTGCCGGCGCCGGTGAAGATTTGACGGC
>CALGFJ010000192.1 GCA_937881055.1 uncultured Acidimicrobiaceae bacterium
TGGCAGACGGCGTCACCGAAGAAGACTTTTTGACGAAGAACGCTGACTATCAACAACGCTTCGCCTATCAGCGGGAGGGACTCGTGCGCCGAACCGTTGCGAGCGGGCTCGACGGAGCGTGGTTGGCGGTTTCGTGGTGGCGGTCAATGAATGACGCCCGACGATCCACAGCCGAGGCGAATACCTCATCAATCGCGATTGAGTTCAATGCGCTGTTGGATCCGACGACCTTGTCCACGGAATACTTCAAGGAGCTGCCCGGCTAGCAAGTTATTGCTGCACCAACATCACGAAGTTCCCTTCAGGATCTTCAATGGCCGCCAGCGTTTGACCATTCTCCAGATCGAAGGGTGGAATCGTCTCCTTGCCACCGAGCTCTAGGGCCCGGTCGATCGTTGAGCGCAAATCGCCAACCTGGACGTAGATCGATACGCCTGGATTCGCACCGGCCTGGATGTGGCCCGCGGGTCCCGGTTCCGGTCCCCCGATACCCGCCGGAATTCCCATGATCGGTCCGTCACCAATCTCCCAGTTGAAGAGCTCGGAGTAGAACGAACGCTGGCGTTCGGGGTCACGCGCCACGATCGACCAGTGGACCACAGGTCGCGCCCAATCGGATGTCATGGTGCAACGTTAGTGAACTACTTCGGCCGTTAGCACTGGGACATAATCTGACGGGATGGGCCTCGAACTGATAAGTGTCATCGTGAAGGAGTACGACGAAGCGATTGAATTCTTCGTGAACGTACTCGGATGCGCATTGGAAGATGACTCGCCGTCACTGGACGGCGATGGCCAGCCAAAGCGGTGGGTCGTCGTGCGTCCTCCCGGGTCCGGATGCGGAATTTTGCTCGCCCAGGCTCGCGGAGAAGAGCAGGAGGCGATGGTGGGTCGCCAGTTCGCCGGGCGGGTGGGACTCTTCTTACGCGTTGAGGACTTCGCGGCGACGTACGAGCACATGACGAACTGCGGTGTCGAATTCTTGACCGTGCCCCGGACCGAATCGTACGGCCAAGTGGCGGTCTTCAAGGACCTGTACGGCAACAAATGGGACCTTCTCGGCGCCACGTGACGATCTCGCGCTGACCTTCGAGACTGTGTAGTCTCCACAATCAGAGCGATCGAGGCGATTCGACGACGGCGTAGAACGCGCCGCGACGTAGTGTCAACCACTGAAGCGTGTTGATGCGTACCACTACGATGTCGCTCGAGTCGACGAAGCCGAAGGTTTCAAGCTCCTGGAGGAAACAGTGGATCACCTTGAATGCTGTGACGCGCTGGCAATCGAGATTGGACGTTTCGCCAACGTGATGTCAACGATGGCGCGTGACGAAGAGATTCCTTCATGTCCGGGATGGAGCGTGGTCGACCTCGCCGAACACCTTGGATTGATTCACCGCTGGGCCGAAGAACTCGTTCGAAAGCGCGCGCCCGAACGAATCCCCCGAGTGGCCTCACTGGAGAACCGTGACGTCGTGCGTCCGGAATGGATCGAAGACGGTGGTCGCCAGCTCGTGACGACGCTGCTCGGCGCTGATCCGCAGGACGAGATGTGGGCGTGGGGGGGCGATCAACATGTTCGGTTCTGGTCTCGCCGTCAGCTTCACGAAACTCTTGTCCACCGCATGGACCTCGAGCTTGCCGCGCAACGGAGTCCGCGAGCTGAAACGCCGGTCGTCATTGACGCCATCGATGAATTCCTGTGCAATTTCGAAAATGACGCGAAGAAATCGCCGGGACTTTCGTCGCTTCGAGGAAACGGAGAACAGCTAGCTTTCCGCCCGAGCGATTCACCGATGATGTGGTCGATCACTTTTGATGAGGACGGTTTTCAAGTGTCCCATGACGCAGCGGACTTCGACGCCGAACTGACGGGCACATCGATTGATCTCTTGCTCGCCATTCTTGGACGACGTGGGGTGGACGAGGGACCAGTGGAGGTGAATGGCGACCGCCGAATCGTCGACTTGTGGCTGGCCCACTCCGACTTCGACTGACTCGTTTTACTCGAGTTCAGCGCTTTCGGCCTCGAGTTGGGTGCGGACGCGGCCGCGATCAACGTTGAGCGCCGAAAGTAGCGTTGCTGCGGGATCCGGCTCCTTGTTCTCCAAGAGAGCGAGCAATACCTGGTGACACGTAATCTTCTTGCCCCGTCGCATCGGCTGGGCGGCGTCGCGAAGGGCGGTCTTGGCGGCGGGGGTCAGACGAATTCTCGGTTCCATAAGTGATCGAACCGATGGTCGCACCGGTATTGGCTGGTCAACGTGCGTCTCGACCTCGACAATCGCTGGCAGTCCTACGGCGCCGAGCGCCGTGTTGTCGAGCGCGACGAGCTGGGCTCGCGCGTCCGTGAGTGACACGCGGAGCAGTTCTTCAATGTCATGGTCGCGGAGCAAACCAAGCAACAGTAAGTCAGTTCCGACTCGACGATCGCCTATTCGCTTGGCCTCTTGTTGTGCGGCGGCCAAGGTTGACCACGGGTGGTACTCGAGGGGCTTTACTTGACGGGTCACAGAATTTCCTTTCCATACTTGGCGTGAACGGACTGACGAGTGACGCCTAGGGCGTCGCCGATCTCTTGCCACGACCAACCCTGTTGACGCGCCAGCGTTACGTGACGGGCCTCGATGCGCTCGCCGAGTCGATGCAGAGCGATTGACGCGCGCAGCCCGACGGCCGGATCCGTCGAATCAATTGCCCCCGAAATCTCTGAACTTTCCATGTTGTCAACCTTAATTGACAGGACTCACCGTGTCAAGTAAAACTGACAAAATAATTCATGGTACGGACGTGGGTCGAACGGCTCGTCGTTATTCCGTGGCGCACGAAGCGCACTCCGAGGAACCAGCAACGAACACCGTGCCGCAGTTCTTGCAGTGCGTTTCAGGACGGTCCCTGGACCCACAATCGTGAAAGAGCGCGCGGTTGCCGGGCAGAGCCTCTCCACACCAGGCACAGAACTGCGCTCCCGGCTTCTTTACCCCCGGCGTGCTCGGAACGACTGCGGGCGTTGCTCCGGGGCCGGACGCAGACGCAGTCGCGACTCGCTGCGGGATGACCGGATCGGAGGGTGCCGGAAGTCCTGAGCCCGGTCCCCTTGTAACAGGGCGAGAATATTGCGGTGCACTGGGAGCATCAACGTCGGTCACGTGTCGTATCACCGATCCGGGCCAGCGTGAGAATGCGAATACGAGGAAGAATATCCAGTTCAAGACGAATGCGATTTGGTCCAAGTGCCAGAAAAGGCCCACCGAGTCAACGCCGAAGAAACCGATCGGGCCACCAATGATAATCGCGTTGAGATCGTGCCAGAGGATGACATAGCAAATGATCGTAAGAACGACCGGAGCGATTGGCAGCAGTATCCAAATTGACGAGTATCCCGCTTGCGCAATGATGCGAGACATGGCGAAATACGTCAGAGCGACTGCCCCCAAGGTAATGATGAGTTGAATCCAGGTGCCCGCACTCACCGAGGTAATCAATGCGCCAAATGGCGTTAGTTGTCCCATAGTCGTCGATATCTCCCACCGCGAGACCGCGGAACAGTGGCCACCGTCTTAGACCCAATGTGGATTGTAACTCGACAGTCCCAGTAATTTCGGTGACTGACATTGCTTTGGTCGACGAAGTCCGCTCCCTGCAGTTGCGCCGACACGAGTCCACGCCCTGAAGATCGTGGTCATCGAATCTTCGCTACATTGCAACAGGGAAATCATGACCAAAGTGCGCGTTCATACCATCTCGATTTCGCTCGACGGCTTCATGTCGGGTCCCGATCAGAATATTGATGCTCCGATTGGCCGAGGTGGCCACGTACTGCACGAATGGATCTTCGAGACGCGAGCCGCTCGCGAATTGCACGCCCAAGCCGGCGGCGCCGAGGGTGCCGATAGTGACCTGTTGCGCGCGGGATTCGAAAACGTCGGCGCCACCATCATTGGTCGCAACATGTTCGGCCCCGTTCGAGGCGATTGGACTGAACCGCTGTGGAATGGTTGGTGGGGTGAAGATCCGCCATTCCATCATCCGGTCTTCGTTTTGACGCATCACCCTCGAGAGTCACTGGTGATGGCCGGCGGGACGACGTTCCACTTCGTTACCGATGGCGCTGACGCCGCGCTCGAGATGGTCAAGGAGGCCGCGGGCGATGGTGACATCATCGTCGGCGGTGGCGCCTCGACGATCCAGCAGTTCTTGCGTTCTCGCGCGATCGACGAGTTACACTTCGCCGTCGTGCCCATTTTTCTCGGGGCCGGTGAACGACTGTTCGACGATCTTGATGGGGCGATGGACCACTACCAGTGCGTCGGAACGACACCCTCTAAGCGAGTGACGCACTATCGATGGGCCCGAGTTGACGCAGCGCTCTAGACACTGATTTGTAGGCTGCGGCGATGCGCGAAGATTGCCCCACCAATGACGGTCGCGTGGCGCGGGTGGTCGTCCAAGGCACGTCGGGCAGCGGGAAGTCGACGCTCGCCGCGGCTCTCGCTCGGGCCCTGGGTGTCGAGTGCCTCGAACTTGACGGGCTCTATCAGCAGCCGAACTGGACGCCCCTCGACGTCGACGAATTCCGTTCGAGAGTTGCGTCCTTCGTCGAACAACCGCACTGGGTCGTGGACGGCAATTACAGCCAAGTCCGCGACATCATTTGGCCCCTGGCCACCACGATCGTCATGATCGACCTTCCGAGACGAGTCGTGATGACCAGGGTCATTAAGCGGACGTTCCTGCGTATCGTGAAACGTGAACCGTTGTGGAACGGGAACCGCGAGTCATGGCGAAACGCGTTTTCGCGCGACCCGATGCGAAACATCATCCTGTGGTCGTGGCATTCCCACGCGAAGTACCACGGGGCGGTGCCGCGTGAAGCCAGGGAGTCCGTTGGAGCCGACCGAGTAGTCGTCCTCTCGAGCGCGAGTGAGGTGCGTGGGTTCCTGAGAAAGGCCGTCGGTGGCTAGTTGAAGGGATTCGCGTCACTCGAGCGTGCGTGCGAAGGCGATCGCGTTCTCAACTGCACCCAGTCCCAGTGGTCCGTAGGTCGGCTCATCTGACGCGCCGAGGAGAATGAACATGAGCCCGAAGTGAACGGCCCATCCGAGTGTGCGTCTCAGTGTGGCGTCGTCGATCGCGCCGTACGCGGTGAGATATTCGTCGATGGATTCGAACGGAAAGGCGAGGAAACCTCCCGCTAAATCGGTCGCGGGGTCACCGGCGCACAGGTCACCGAAATCGATCACGCCGACGAGCACGTCACCGTTGAAGATCAGATTGGCCGGGTGCGGGTCACCGTGGATCCACTGGGGCGCCCCTTCCCACGTTCCTGCTTCGAGTGCCGCTCGCCAAATTCGCAGAGCCGACTCTTCGTCGACGGCCCGACCCGTCTCTTCGAGGCGACCTCGAAAGCCGGCGTCGTGCCTAGAGAGTGGCGCGCTCCGGAATTCATTGGTGGGCGCTTCGGCCGGCGCGTCGCAGTGAAGCGACCGCAAGAACTCTCCGAGGGGCGTGGCGGCGTGCCCCCTCGATGACGGATCAACCGCGTTACCCGGCGTTCCCTCGATCCATCGCGCGATCGTCCAGGGCCATGGGAATCGTTCGCTGGGCCGTCCCACGCGAACCGGTGTGGGGACCGCAAGTGGCAGTCGTGGTGCGAGTTCGGGCAGCCAGCGTTGCTCGCTTTCGATCAAGGGCACCGCCACCTGGCGCCTCGGCAGGCGAACCACCAAGTCATCACCGAGACGCCAAATGGTGTTATCGAATCCGGGCGCCATCTCTCGGACGTCGCCAAAGACGAGGTCCGAGTGCTGATCGCGCACGAGTTCTTTGACGAGGTCCGCGCTCACTTCGATCTCGGCGTCGGGCCATCTCACGCAATTCGACTCTAGGGCCCTCGACGCCCGCTCCGGTTCACGCCGCGGGGCTCGGGTCGAGAACCTTCAGTTCATGTAATCATCGATTCATGCGAGTGGTCGTCATCGGAGCGGGAGCGATTGGAGCGCCGATCGCCGCGGGACTCTTCGAATGTGGACACCCCGTGGTACTCGTCGCGCGAGGTAAGAATTTCGAGGTTATAAAAAGGGATGGCGTCACCGTCGCCACTCCTGATCACACGCTGCGCTCCAAGGTCGACGTCGTGGACGGCATCTCGTCATTGAACTTGGAACCAGGTGACGCCGTTGTCCTCAGCGTGAAGAGCCAGGACACTGCTGGAGCGCTTGTAGAACTCGTGAGCATTGCATCGCCGGCCCTCGTGGTCTTTTGCGCGCAGAATGGAGTGGCGAACGAGCGCCTGGTGTCCGAGCACTTCACGAACACCTACGGCGTGTGTGTGATGTCCCCGGCTTCATACCTCGAGCCGGGGCGCGTCGAAGTCTTTTCCTCGCCGGTGATTGGTGTCCTCGATGTCGGTCGGTGGCCGACGGGTGTCGACGAGACGGCCCGGGAACTATCGAAACTCCTCAGCGACTCTGGATTCGCCTCGATGGCGACCGCGGACATCGAAACCCTGAAGTGGGGGAAGCTTCTCTCCAACGTCTTGAATGCACTGGAGGTGCTCTGCGGTCCCAGCGCGATGAGCGACGAACTGGCGACGCGCGTTCGCGACGAAGCCCGGGCCTGCTTGAGCGCCCACGGCGTCGACGTGGCGAAAGCGACCTCACTGGCCGATGATCGTTCGCAACTGGTCAACTATCACGCCATAGGGTCAATTCGTCGCGTCGGGAGCTCGTCGTGGCAGAGTGTGCTTCGAGGCACGGGAAACGTGGAAACCGACTACCTCAACGGCGAGATAGTTGGTCTGGGACGTCGCTACGGTATCGATACTCCGGTGAACGAGCTAGTGCAACGCCGCGCCAACGAGATGGCCCGTCAGGGTCGTGCTCCGGGCTCGGTCTCGATCGTCGAACTTCGTGACGAATTGACCATGGGGACGTGAGGCGTCATTCGTCACTCGTCGATGACGCGCACTTCACGGTCATACACGTCGGGTCGACGAAAGTCCATGACCGCAATCTGCGCCCTGCGTCGCGCGACGTCGCTCAAGTCCAACGTGGCCACGACGACCTCCGGCGCGTCACTGAGTGCTTCGGCCAACACTTCACCCCAGGGATCGACGACGAGCGAGTGGCCGTACGTCGCGATCCCCTCCGTCGTCGTGCCGACCTGTGCCGCCGCGACGACGAACACGTGATTCTCAATAGCGCGCGCTCGAACCAATTGGTCCCAATGGGCGCGTCCCGTGACCGCGTTGAAGGCGGCGGGGATGGCGATCACGTCGGCGCCGGCGAGAGCCAGCTCGCGATACAGTTCGGGAAATCTCACGTCGAAGCACACCGACAGACCCAATCCGAACTCCTTGAAACGAGCGACGACCATCTCGTCTCCGGGTGCAATGATGTCCGATTCGCGGTGGGTGATGGCGCCGGGCACGTTGACGTCGAAGAGGTGGATCTTGCGATAGAGGGCGACGATCGTTCCGCGCGGACCGATGACGACACTCGTGTTGGAGAACTTGCCCTTCTCAGAAGTCTTCTCCAAGAGACTTCCGAGGTGCAGCGTCACGCCACGTGATCTCGCGAGTTCGGCCATTCGCGACGTCGTCGGGCCTGGAATAGTCTCCGCCGCTCCCTCGAATCCCGAGAATGGTCCGAGAAAATTGAAGTACTCGGGCACTTGTATGTAACGCGCCCCCTGGTCAGCGGCCGCATTGATGAGATTCTCCGCGCCATCGACGTTGCGCGTCGTGTCCGAGCCAGAGGAAAGTTGGACGGCCGCCACAACGAGCTCCATCGACTCTCCTTTCAACGCGCGCGTACTGAAAACCTACCGTCCTTCGTCGCAAATGGGCCACGGAGCTCCGTATGATGACGCCCGTGACTGCTCGCGACCCGGTCGAACTCGACATCGCGACCGCGGCGACGCGCCCAATCGTGGAGAACCTCCTGCAGCTCTACATCCACGACCTCTCTCAGTTTCGACTCAGCCGCCCTGACGCGGCGGGACGGTTCAATCGTGATGACCGCTACGCCGTGTACTTCTCAGATCCCGGTCGATGCACGTACCTCTTTCGTGACCCGTCCGGACCGGTGGGCTTTGGAATGGTCCGCGGATTGAACGAGGACCGTCGTCTCATGGCCGAGTTCTTCATCGTTCGAGGCGTGCGCCGACACGGCCTCGGCCGCGAGGCCGCCCTGTCAATGTTGCGACGCCACGTCGGAGTCTGGGAGATTCCCTTTCAGGAATTGAATGTTGGCGCCGCACGGTTCTGGCGAGGGTTGGCCGACGCGGCGGTCGGACAGAAATGGACCGAAGATCGTCGAGCGGTCCCGATGAAGCCCCACATCCCCGACGACGTCTGGATCACCCTGGATTCATCGGACATCGTGTCGAGCGCGACGGGTCGCTAGGGCTCGCGCGACTCGAGTAGTCGAAGGTTTTCGGTCGCGTCGCCAAGGTGGTGTTCGCATTCGTGTAACGCGTTCGACATCGCGCCGGAGATGGTGATCTCGAGCGGCGTGCGGTTGCTGTAGACCAGTCGGCGATCTTCGAACCGTGCGGGCAACGTCGCGACCGTCTTCAAGAACAGGTACGTCGCCACCTGCAGTTCGACCGCGACATCGGACGCCTCGTCCTGGGCGTAGAACCCGATCTCGACCCGCTCATCTCTGAAAATGGGCGTTCCCACCGGCACGTCGAGGATGGCAGCCAGCACGATCCTCTCTCGAATACTGAGCAGAACGTCGCGGAGGTGTCCGCCGTATTCGAGGGTCGACCACCGCTGCGGGTCCGGCCGTGATCCAACTTCGTGGCCGGCTCGTCGGATGACCCCGACGTAGGATTCAACGGCCGCGTTCATCCGAGTGGCGATCTCGGCGCGTGTGAGCGTGGCCCACGAGAAACCACAGAGCGCGCACGTCTGTATCTCTTCGGCCGGCTCGTTCGTCATTCGCATCATGATGTCATACGCCACCGGAAGGGTGCTCGCGATCGTTGGCAACGTGAAGGTGATCTGTCAAGCATCCAGCGTCACTCAATCCGAGGACGTCCATTCGTAGTGGCGCACGATCTCGGCCACTTCGATTTCGTACTCGGTGTAGAACGTCGAGCGGCCGAGAGCCTGCGCCTCGCGATGTTCGGGCTCGTTCTTCCACGCCACGACGTCCTCCATCGACCGGAAATATGAGATCGTCACACCCTTATTGGACGCGTCGTCTCGAAAGCTGGTGTGGCCGGTGTAGCCCGGCATCGTGGCCACGAGCTCATCCATCCGCTTCGCCCATTCCTCGTACTCACGGTCCGAATGGTCGGTCCGAACCGAGCGAAAGATGCAGACCACGTGCGGTTTCGAGTCCATCGAAGCATCGTAACGTCGACGACCCGGTGAACGGAATAATGGCGTTGGCGTGATGTGCCGTTCGAATGTATCTTGACGTCATGGCTCAAATCGATCGCTACACGCACGGTCATCACGAATCAGTCCTGCGCAGTCACACGTGGCGCACGGCGCAGAACTCGGCTGGCTTTCTTCTACCGCATTTGAAGAGCGGCGACCGGCTGCTCGACGTCGGATGCGGGCCGGGAACGATCACCATGGATCTTGCGGAATTAGTCGCTCCGGGGAACGTCATCGGTCTCGATCGCTCGAAAGAAGTCATCGAACGGGCCCGAGAGGCTGCCGAGGCGAGAGAGCTGGCGAACCTCTCCTTCGAGGTCGGCGATGTCTACAACCTCGAATTCGAGGACTCGTCATTCGATGTCGTCTACGCCCATCAAGTGCTCCAGCACCTCAGCGATCCGATCCGGGCTCTCGAAGAAATGCGACGCGTCCTTCGCGTTGGGGGATGGCTGGCGGTTCGCGACGGGGACTACGGCGCCTTTTCGTGGTCACCACCCAGTGAAGGTCTGGACCGATGGATGGAGTTGTATCACGACATCACTCGAGAAAACGGCGCTGAAGCCAACGCCGGCCGATACTTGGTCGGCTGGGTCGAGGGTGCCGGTTTCGAGTCACCGGAGCCTTCGTCGTCGGACTGGACGTACGAGACGGTCGAGGAGCGCGAGTGGTGGGCCGACCTTTGGGCCGACCGAGTCCTCTACAGCGAATTCGCGCGACAGGGCCTCGAATACGGGTTGACCACGAGCGAGGAACTTAGTGAGATCAGCGACGCGTTCCGCGCGTGGTCCGAGAGTGCCGAAGGGATCTTCGTCGTGGTGCACGAAGAGGTTCTCGCGCGCAAGTAGTCGCGAACCGGCACCGCGAGAACAGCGGCCCCGCACGGGACGTGCGAGTTCGACGCGTCTACGTGGCGACGAAATGGGGGTTGAAAATGAGCCCGACCACGTGTCCGCTCGGGCTCTCGATGGAGGCGACGATGATTCCGTCGCCCACGTCCTGGGGCGCTTCGAGGAGTGTCGCACCATTCGCCTGGGCGTCTGCGACGGCCTCGGGCACGTCGTCGACGCCCCAGTACGTCGTCGGACTCGCACCGGATTCGTCGGTGGGCACGAGTCCCAGTTCGTAGCCCGCGACTTCGAAGCCGACGTAGAAGGGCTCGTCGAAGTACGGACCGAATCCGAGGTAGTCGGTCCACCACGCTTTGGCGGCGGCGAGGTCGGTAGTCGGATAGATGACGGTGCGTAGTCCGCGAAGTTCAGTTGACATGTCGTCAACGTAGCAAAACCGTGTGACGCGTACTTGATCCGGCCGGCGACCACGAGCGCGAGAACCGTGGCGCTGCGACGAGCACGACGAGGCGCTCAGCCGTTCTGAGGTCGAATGAACGTCGGCATCAGTGTGTCACTCCGTTCGAGGTCCAGAAGACCTTCGAAACCAGCGGCGACCGCTAACAAAGTCGCCTCGCTCCCGGGGCGCCCGACGATCGAGAGTCCCACCGGCAGACCGTCGACGACGCCCATGGGCACCGTCGCAATCGGCCAACCGGCGATCGCGGGTGCCTGGGTCACCTGTGACCAGCGGGCACTCCCACTCCCACCGAGGATCAAGTCGTTCTTCCACGCGGGACTGTAACAAGGCGCGATATAGCAATCGACGTCACGGAGCGCCGGCGACAGGCACTCGTCGACGGCCCACGCCACGTTCCTCGCTCGAGCGTCGTGGTATTTCTCGCCGGCGCGGCCCCCCGACGCGAGCGACTGGTCGAAGAACTCGTGGCCGAAGAACGGGAGTTCGACGTCGCGGTGCTGATTCTCAAAGTCAATGCACTGCGCCAGGGTGGCGGGCCCTTCACCGCCTCGGCGATTCAAGAATGCGGAGAGGTCATCACACATCTCGCTGAGTAACACGGTCAGTTCATCGGCATCGACCGAAGCGTCCGCCTCGTGGACGCTCACCTCCGAGGTTGACCAACCCGCACCACGCGCTTTCCCAACGGCGTCGAGAAAAAGTCGGTCCGTCGCGGGGTGTCCGGTCGTCATATTCGTCGCGACTGCGATTCGTGCGCCATCGGTTCCGCGACTGACACGTTCTTCCGTGTCGCCTCCACCGGTGAGGACGCCGTAAAGGGCCGCAACGTCGCGAACCGTTCGGGCCATCGGACCGGCACTGTCTTGACTCGACGAGATGGGCACGATCCCTTCGCCCGGTACGGTTCCGACGGCCGGTTTGATTCCGACGACGCCATTGAGTGACGCCGGACAGGTGATCGACCCATCGGTCTCGGTACCAATCGCCAACGGGGCCAGCCGCGCCGCGAGCGCCGCACCGGAACCCGCCGACGAGCCGCCGGCACAACGGTCTAGTCGGTACGGATTGAGGGTGAGACCTCCCACGGCTGACCATCCGCTCGTCGAAAAGGGTGAGCGCATATTGGCCCATTGGGAGAGATTCGTCGCTCCGAGAACGACGAGACCGGCGTCGCGGAGCCGTGACACCAACGGCGCATCGTGGGGGACCGGTCGCCCGAGCAGCGCGGTCGACCCGGCGCTGCCCGGAAGCCCCACGGCCTCGATATTGTCCTTCACGAGTATCGGGACGCCGTGCAAGGCGCTTCGCAGCAAACCTTGGAACCTTTCTTCGTCGCAACGTTTCGCCGACGTAATCGCGTCAGGGGCGAGCGTCAACACACTTCGAAGTTCAATCTCGCTCCCCGGAGCGTCAATCTCCGCGATGCGCTCCATCAACGCCGTGACAATCTCACACGACGTCGTCTCGTTGGAGGCGAGAGCTTCGGCCAGTTCCATCGCCGTGGCTTCACAGAGTTCACTGCTTGACCTTGTCATGGATCCCCTCTCGACGAGGCTGAGAATAACACCGGACGTACAGAGGTACGCCGTCTCGCACACCGAAAGTCACTCCCTGGACCTTCCCCTGCGCTACTACAGTCGTCCAATGGTCAAATTGGAATTGAAGTCCTCGCACGAGTTGGCGCAGTGGCTGCCGAGCAAGAAGGACGAATACATTGCGGAGCGCGTCAAGGCCGGTGAAGATCCGGACGTGGCACAACGGATGTCAGATTCTCAATTCGCGGAACTCTTCCCTGACGGAAGTCCCGCCGATGGACAGCACGTGATGAACGTCATCGATGACGAGGAGATCGTCGGGACTCTGTGGATGGGTCGTCCGTTTTCGAGGGATGCGAACGCGTGGTACATATTCGACATCGAGATTGCGAAGGACTTTCGAGGACGGGGGCATGGCCGAGCGGCGATGGAGGCCGCCGAAGAGTGGACTCGTGAACGCGGCGGCACCCGTGTAGCACTGAATGTCTTCGGGCCCAATCTCGTTGCGCGTTCCCTCTACGACTCGCTCGGCTACGAGGTCCTCGCGACTTCGATGTTCAAGGACGTCTAGAACTCGCTTGCCCGTAAGCGCTTCGGGATCGATGTGCGACTCAGATGAAGCGACAAATGACTAGCGACGGCGACAGACGAGTTCACCCTTGCCGACGGTGGCGACCATGGCGTCGACGCGCTCGTCAGCGAGCACACGGTCGAGCAGTGATTGAAGGTCGTCGCGGTGGCTCGTGGCGTTGTCGGCGACGAGTATGGCGCCGGGAACCATTTTGGGAACGATCGCGTCGTAACAGGCTTCGTACACGTCCTTCTCGGCGTCGAGGAAACAGAACGCCACGTCCCGGAACTCATCGACGTGGTCGAGGAAGTCGCCTTCAACGAGTTGCACGACATCGGTCACCCCCGTTCGGACGAAAGTCTCGCGGGCCAGTCTGGCCTTCTCGGGAAGTATCTCGAAGGTGGTGAGGCGACGCCCACCCAGTCGACAGGCCTGCGCCAACCAGAGAGCGGAGTACCCGGCGCTGGTGCCGATCTCGATCATCTCACCGGCCGGTGCCGACGCGGCCCACAGGGCGATGA
>CALGFJ010000193.1 GCA_937881055.1 uncultured Acidimicrobiaceae bacterium
GTCCTGGCCGAGAGCGAGCACCACGGCGTCCGCGCCGAGTTCTTCGACCTCGCCCGTCGGCTCGGGGAATCCCTTTTCGTTGAGTCGCATCTTCTCGATCACCAAATGTTCACCGTCGTAGTGACTGATCGTCGAGAGCCACCGGACCGTGATGCCTTCTTTCAGGGCCTCTTCGAGCTCCTCGTCGTGAGCGGGCATCTGCTCGCGGGTCCTGCGGTAGACGATGACCGCGTCACTCGCGTCCAGACGGCGCGCGGTGCGCGCCGCGTCGAGCGCGGTGTCGCCGCCACCGTAGATCACAACGCGCCGTCCGAGTTGCGGTGGATCGCCGTCGGCGACGTGGTGCAGATACGAAATGGCATCGAGGATTCGCGCGGAGTCCCCGGAGGGAATGGCCACTCGTCGCGCCAACTGGGCGCCCACGCCGAGGTACACGGCGTCGAAACCGCCCTCGCGGCGCTCGCGTTCGATGTCGTGCACGGTGTGGTTGAGTTGCACGTCCATGCCCAGATCGACGATTCGGTCGATCTCGGCGTCGAGCACGTCTCGAGGTAGGCGATAGGCGGGGATGCCGTAGCGCATCATGCCGCCGAGTTTGTCGCTCGCGTCGACGAGTTGGACCTGGTGACCGAGTTGACGTAGATGGTACGCGGCGCTCAGTCCTGACGGACCCGCGCCGACCACGAGCACGCGCTTATTCGTGTCGACGCCGGGTGAGGGCAACGACCAACCGCGTTCGATCGCGAGATCGCCGAGGAATCGCTCGATGGAGTTGATGCCGACGGCTTCATCCAGCTGTGCTCGATTGCACGAACTCTCGCAAGGGTGATAGCAGATTCGTCCCATGACGGCGGGGAAGGGATTGTCCACGACGAGTTGGCGCCACGCGGTCTCGTACGAACCGGATTCGGCGTCGTAGAGCCACTGCTGGATGTTCTCTCCGGCGGGGCAGGCGTTGTTGCACGGGGGAAGGCGATCAACGTACACGGGCCGTTCGACGCGCCACGACCCAGTGTGATTCGCGTGGCTCGATCCCACTTCGAGGGTTATCGCGAAGGGCAGCTTCGTCATGCGGACACCTCCAGTGTTGCGTCGCGCTCCTCATCGACCAGCAGTCCGTAATGAGCGATGTTGTGGTCCGCGATCGCTTGGATTCGCGCGACGATGTCGGGGCGCCCGGGCGTGC
This sequence comes from uncultured Acidimicrobiaceae bacterium, assembly GCA_937881055.1. Classification (GTDB taxonomy): domain Bacteria; phylum Actinomycetota; class Acidimicrobiia; order Acidimicrobiales; family RAAP-2; genus RAAP-2. The sequence goes on from CALGFJ010000193.1 coordinate 1,187, forward strand.
CGAAGAGGTGGCCAAAGCGCTTCTGGATCGAGAGATACGATTCGACGCTCGTGCGGTGACGGATTGGCGAGACGTTCGTGACGACACCGTTCTCGGCTTCGAAGACCGGGAAGAGACCGGTCTCCTTGGCGAGCCGAGCGACCTTGATCGTGTCGCACGAGGCCGATCCCCATCCGAGCGGGCACGGTACGAGAACGTGCAAATAGCGCGCTCCGTGCATCTCCATGGCGCGCTGCACCTTGTTCTCCAGGTCGTGCAGGTCGGCGACCGTTGCGGTCGCGACGTACGGGATGCCGTGGGCCATCGCGAGGCGCGGCATGTCCTTACCTTGTCCAAAGACGTTGCCCGGCTGAGGCCCGACTGCTTCGGTCGTGGCTGTTCGCGCCGCCGGCGGGGTCGCACCCGATCGTTGTACTCCGGTGTTCATATACGCTTCGTTGTCGTAACAGATGAAGAGCACGTCGTCGTTGCGTTCGAACATCCCCGAGAGGCACCCGAATCCAATGTCGACCGTTCCGCCGTCACCCGCCTGCGCGACGACGCGAACGTCGTTGAGTCCCTTCACCTTCATGGCCGCGGCGACACCCGTGGCGACGGCGGGCGCGTTTCCGAACAGGGAGTGCAGCCACGCGATACGCCACGACGTCTCGGGATAGGGGGTCGAGAACACTTCGAGGCAACCCGTCGCGTTGACCGCGATGAGTTGGCCATTCGTAGCCCGCATGGCTGCGTCGAGCGCGTACCGGGCGCCGAGCGCCTCACCGCAGCCCTGGCACGCCCGGTGTCCGGAATCGAGGGAGTCCGATCGCCCGGGATCGGACTGCACGGTTCGATCTTCGTCGTCGAGCAAACGATTGCCCACGGCGAAACTTCCGACTTGGTAGAAGTGAACGGGTTGGCGTGACATGGCGTTCAGCCGATCCTGGATGCGACGGTGCCGAGGTCGGACAGGACGTTCTCCGCGGACGGCCCCGAGCGACGAACGGAACCGATTCGAGCGCGTTCGAGATCGACGATCCCGAGGTCGAGGTCCAAGAAGGTGACGGGGCGGAGTCGGTCGTGGGCGGTGTCATCGAGCAACTCTTCGATCGATTGTTGCGTGATGGCGCGTCCGCCGAGCCCCGCGACGACGGAGTGCAGCGAGATGGTGGCGTCGTGCGTCGCCGAGGCGACGTCGGCCGAGAGCACGCCGCCGTATCCGACGCTGAAGGCCTTTTCCATGACGATTACCTTCTGAGCGTGTGACAAGGCGTCACGCACGTCGTCGAAGGGGAATGGCCGAAACGTGGTGATGCCGACGACACCCACCCGGTCGCCCAACTCTCGACGACGATCGACCGCATCCTTGATGGTGCCGAGGACGGAACCGAGAGCGACGACGATCGTCGTCGCGTCGTCGGTCCGGTACGTATGGAGCAAGCCGCCGCTCTCGCGTCCGAACGTCGAGGCGAACTCTGAAGCGAGTGTCGGGATGAGTTCGAGCGCGTCGAGTTGGCGCAGGTGCGAGAGGTACCGGACCTCAGTGAAGGCTTCGGGACCGACCATCGCGCCGATGGAGATTGGATCAGCGGGGTCGAGCACTTGGCGCGGCTCATACACCGGCAGGAACGAATCGACGTCGCTCTGCTCCGGTACGTCGATGCCTTCAACGGCGTGCGTGAGGATGAAGCCGTCCATGCAGACCATGACGGGAAGCGAGAGCTCCTCGGCCAACCGGAAGGCGAGGATGTGCAGGTCGCACGCTTCCTGGTTCGTCTCGGCGAAGAGTTGTATCCAGCCCGTGTCGCGAGCGGCCATCGCGTCGCTGTGATCGTTCCAGATATTGATCGGCGCACCGATTGCCCTATTGGCCAAGGTCATCACGATGGGCAGACCCAGGCCGGCGGCGTTGTAGACCGCCTCCATCATGAACAAGAGGCCCTGGCTCGCCGTGGCGGTGTACGCCCTCGCACCGGCCGCGGACGCGCCGATCGATACCGACATGGCGGCGAACTCTGACTCGACGTTGATGAATTCGCACGGTGCGAGCGATCCTTCCTTCACCATCGCGCCAATCGCTTCGATTATGTGAGTCTGCGGTGAGATGGGATAGGCACAGACGACCTCCGGCCGACAGTGCGCCACGGTCTCAGCAACAGCCCTAGAACCTTCAATTTGTCGTAGCACGGCTGAACTCCTCTTCTTCCTTCAAAACCAGCTGATAGGCCGCCGTGGCGGCCGCAATGTTTCGCTCCGCGGTCGCGCCCTTGAAGCGCTCGTTGATCGCTACCGCTATCGACTCGAGCGTGACTTGCGAGGTCAAAGCGGCAAAACCGCCCAGCAACACGGCGTTGGGCAGTGGACGTCCGAGATGTTCTAAGGCGAGTTCCGTCGCTGGGCACGTAAGAAGGCGTTCACGGCGGAACGTATCTAAGTAGTCACCCAGACCAAGTTCGTCCAGATTCTTCGACGTGTTGAAGAGTACGTAACCTTCGTTCGAGAGTCCGGCGAAAATGTCGACTTGGTGGATGAGCGTCATGTCTTGGACAATGAGGGCGTCGGGCTTGATTACGGGTTCACGGCTGCGGATTGGTTGATTGTCAATTCGGCAGAAGGAGACCACGGGCGCGCCCGTGCGCTCTGATCCGAAACTGGGGAAGGCCTGCGCGAATTTTCCTTCGGCGAACGCGGCGACGGACAGCATCTCGGCCGCAGTGACGACACCCTGTCCGCCTCGTCCGTGGAATCGAATCTGGAACACGATGCCGGCTCCTTAACTCTGCTCGGAAGAACCGACCAACGACGCCAGGTCGGCTAAGCGACTGGAGTAACCCGTCTCGTTGTCGTACCATCCGAGGACCTTGACCAGGTTGCCTTGGGCCATAGTGAGGCCGGAATCGAACACACACGAAGCGGATGAGTTGACGATGTCGCTCGATACGAGGGGCTCTTCGGAGTATTCGAGGAGTCCGGCGAGTCGACCCTTGGTGGCCGCGACGCGGTACGCGTCGTTGACCTCTTCGATGCTCGGCTTGGTGCGCACGCTCGCGACCAAGTCAGTGATCGACACGTCGGGAATCGGAACTCGCAGGGCGAGACCGTCGAGGTGTCCCGCGAGGGACGGCAGCACTAGGCCGGTCGCCCTGGCGGCACCGGTCGTGGTGGGAACGATATTGATGGCGGCTCCTCGAGCGCGGCGCGGATCCTTGTGGAGCGCGTCCACCAGACTCTGATCGTCGGTATAGGCGTGCACCGTTGTCATGAATCCGTCTTCGATGCCGAAGGCGTCGTCGAGGACCTTCACGAGCGGGGCCAGGCAGTTGGTGGTGCACGAGGCGTTCGAGATGATGAAGTGCTTACGCGGATCGAACGTGTCCTCATTGATGCCCATGACGAGGGTGGCGTCAGGGTCTTGGGCTGGCGCAGAGATGACGACGCGGGTGGCGCCGGCCACCAAGTGCTCCGTGGCCTTCTCCCGCTTCGTGTACTTGCCCGTGGATTCGACGACGACGTCAATGCCCAACTCGCGCCACGGCAATTCCTTCGCGTGGGCTTGGGCGAGCATGGTGATGCGGCGATCACCAACAATCATCACGTCGCCGTCGATGACGACGGATTCGTGGAACTGCCCGTGAACCGAATCTCGAGCGAAGAGCCGAGCCAGCGCCGGAGGCGCGCCGAGGTCGTTGATCGCCACGACTTCGAGCTCGGGGTGAAGGGTGAGCACCGCGCGAAGAAGTGATCGTCCCGTGCGCCCGAATCCATTGATTGCCAAGCGCACCGTCATGACGAACCCCTTTGCTCTGAAGCGAGTCCCTTCTCGTCTCCAATTCATCTTGCTTCCAGTGAGAACAGGTTTTGTAGGGCCAAATGTCACTACGTGCGGGTCGTTTTTCTTCGTTTCCGGCGACGAAAATTGGGCCGTCGCGCTCGGAGCGCCAATAGTTGGGAAGGTTGATCGTCGAGTCAGGCCGCCAAGGCGGGGGATGGGCGAGATTTAGAGGCTGTGAGCCGTGAAAGTCGGCGGCGCGGCGTCCAAAAGGCTCACCAGTTCGGCGTATCGAAGGAGCCCACCCTGAGCGCCGAACTGTTGTGACGCAGCCGCCGCGTTCACCGAGGGCCACCGCAGGGCCTCACGCAACGGCATGCCCCTCACGATCGCCGCGACCATGGTCGACGCAAACGCGTCTCCGACCCCCGTGAGGTCCAGCGGAGGTTCGGAGTCGAGGGAGGAATCAATTCGCAGCCGTTCGGTGTCGTTGGCGGCGACCGCTCCGCCACGTTCGTCGAACACAATGACGTTCTTGGCTCCCAACGTCAAGAGGGCGTCGAGTAGGTGGCCCGAGTCCCCTGCGGTGCCGACGATCGCCTCGGCCGCGGCGCGACTGCAGAGGAGCAGTTCGGCCCGTGCGTAAAGTCGAGCGAGGCGCTCGGTCCCCGCCTCCAATTGGAAGGTGCCGGGCTGGAAGGCCAGTCGCACGTTCGAGAATTCGTCCAACCAATCGGCCAACTGGTCCTGGTAGGCCAGTGCATCGGGACCGAGGGAGTTGATGTACAACCACGTCGGGACTTCGTAGTCCCGGCATCCCTTCCAGTGATAGTTGAACTCGGCGTGGCGAACCAGGATCGTGCGCTCGAAGCCATAGGAAAGGACGAAGTTCCGAACCGTGCGACTCGGTGAGTCGACGTGAATGAGGCTCGTGTCGACGTCTTCACCGCGCATCGAGCTCAGCATGTCGAGCCCTATTTGATCATGGGCGACGTAGCTGGCGAGTCCGACGCGTAGACCCAGCCGTGACATCGATACCGCCGCGTTGGCGGCGCTTCCCCCGGTAGCCGGCACCGAATTGTCTTCAATGATCAACTTCGTGCCGAGCGGAATCTCGAGCCATCGACCGTCGTCGTCCTCACGCACTCGAACCGGTCCTTCGGGCAGGTGTATGAACTCATCAGTGACGACGTCGCCCAGACTGACCACGTCGAATTTCTGTGCCCGAGTCACGAAAGCCACGGCGAACCTCCGAGTCGAAGCTGGGGAGAAGATTTCATCGCGGCACGGTGGCATCGGGAATGCGGTGAAGTCTGTTGAACGCAGTTCGAGGCGTCACCGTCGAGTTCGTGGGCCGGGAACACCGATCTCGTGCGCGCGTGCATTGACAAAAGTCTAGGTCGCGCGATTGTGCCACTTCGAGTGAGCGGCGCGAGTACTCCGATTCGTCATTGGCCACGGCAGTCGCGCGCGGATGAACGACGACAAATAGTGTGGCGGCGTGGAGTTGGAATTCAGCGGCGCGGTCTGGGAATGGCGTGGGCCATCACCCTTTTACTTCGTCACCGTTCCCGAAGATGAGAGCGCCCTGCTCGAAGCGGTGTCCTCACTCGTCACCTACGGCTGGGGAATGATTCCGGTCGAGGTCACGATCGGTTCGACGAAGTGGACGACCTCACTCTTTCCGAAAGATGCGCTCTACGTCGTGCCGCTGAAGAGCGCGGTTCGCCGGGCCGAGGGGATCAATGTCACCGACATCGTGGCTGTGCATTTGGTCGTCGCGCTGTGAACACATGATTGTGACAGCCGTCGGCCGTGTGTGCCACGTCGGGGCGAGGTGATGCGCAATTCAACGCGCAACGCACTTCACGCCGTAGCTCAGGTAGTTAGGAACTGACGCTGTCGCTTCGACGCGGCAGTATCCAGTTCGGTCGCGGAAAATGACACGTGTAACCGTTGGGGTAGTGCACGAGGTAGTCCTGGTGTTCCGGCTCGGCCTCCCAGAAGGGTCCGGCCGTACTGACCTCCGTGACGACCTGGCCGGGCCATAGTCCGGACGCATTGACGTCCGCGATCACGTCGTCGGCGATTCGACGCTGTTCGTCGTTGACGTAGAAGATTGCCGAACGATAACTGGTGCCGACATCGTTACCCTGTCGATCCTTGGTAGTCGGATCGTGAATCTGGAAGAAGAACGTGAGGATATCGCGGTACGAGATTACCGCCGGGTCGAAGGTGATCTCGATGGCTTCGGCGTGTCCTTCGTGATGGCGATAGGTCGCGTTCACCACGTCGCCGCCGGTGTAGCCCACGCGCGTCGTCACGACGCCGGGACGCTTGCGGATGAGGTCCTGCATGCCCCAGAAACAGCCTCCCGCGAGGACCGCAGTCTCGGTTTTGTTGGTCATTGTGACGCCTCCTCATTCGATGCAGCGTTGTCGAAGAGATGCGTGTACTCGCCGTAGCCCGAAGAGTCGAGTTCGTCGTACGGGACGAATCGTAGCGCCGCGGAATTGATGCAGTATCGAAGACCGCCCTCTTCTTGGGGTCCGTCGTCAAACACGTGTCCGAGGTGACTGTCACCGTTCGCCGAACGCACTTCTATCCTCGTCATACCAAAAGTGCGATCCTTCAGTTCGACGACGTTCTTCGCCTCGACCGGTGCGGTGAAACTCGGCCACCCGCATCCACTGTCGAACTTCTTGGCGGAGGTGAAGAGCGGCTCGCCGGACACGACGTCAACGTACAAGCCCGCTTCGTGGTGGTCCCAAAACTCATTGCGGAACGCTGGCTCCGTCGCACTCTCCTGGGTCACGGAATACTGATGAGGGGTCAATCGAGTGACCGCCTCCGGGTCTTTCACGTATTTTTCGCTCATCGCTTCTCCTTTGATCGAGGCGCCTTGTGATCTCGCGGGCGTTGCCTTCATAACGGTATCGGGGAGGGCGCACTTCGTTACAGAGCCCCTCCCGAAATGGAGGGGCTCTGTCACAACCGGGGAATCCTGGCTACCTGGTGTCGGGGTACGAATCCCGGGTCCTATTCGACCATGGCGAGTGCAATCATCTCCTCGGCCGTCTCTTCGGCGTTGGACACCATCGGCTGCGTGGGCCGAATGGCGAAATAGGCAACGAGGAACGCGACCGTGATGATCCCGGCGCCGGTCAGCAGAGCGTCAGAACGTCCGTGGGCCGCGGCGATACTCGTGAGGGCGGCGACGCCGACGGCGGCACCCGTCTGCTGCATGGTCTGGAGCATTCCCGATGCCGCACCGGCGTCGGCGTGAGGGACGCCCGCAAGAATCGTCACGCTCAGCGGCAAGAAGCAAGATCCCGCCCCGATTCCGAAGAGGACCAGTGGTCCGAACAGACTCTCGAAGTAGCCCTCGGACGGCGTGGCCTTCGAAATCCAGATCGTGGCGACACCGAGGGTGAAGAGACCGAACAGGAGTATCGGTCGGGCGCCGATGCGACTGATGAGTCGCGGAGTGATGCGCGAACTCATGAAGATGAGTCCGGTCATCGGTAGGAACGCGAATCCCGCATCGATGGCGCTGAAGTGCAGGTCGCTCTCGAGGTATTGGCTGATGAAGAAGAACACGCCGTACATCACCGACGGCACCAGCATCATCGTGAAATACGCCGGACCTCGAAGACGATCCGTCAGGAGCCGCATGGGCAAGAGCGGTTGCGTTCGACGCTTCTCCACCCGCACGAAGGACACGAGCAACAGCGCACTGATGAGGAACGATCCGAGAGTGACTGACTGGCTTCCGTGCTCGGCGAGTCGAATGAAGCCGTAGATCAAGGTGCCCAGCCCACCCGTCACCAACGCCGCGCCGGCGACGTCCAAGCGACCGCCGTTGCGAGGTGGTTCCGGGACAAATCGTGGGGCCAAGAGGATTATGGCGAGGCCGATGGGCACGTTGATGAACATCACCCAACGCCACGACACCCACGACGTCAAGGCTCCACCCAGAATGAGTCCGAGTGAACCACCTCCGGCTGACACCGCGGTGAAGATTCCCAGCGCCTTATTGCGAGCGGGACCCTCTTCGAAGGTGGCGCTGATCAAGCTAAGAGTGCTGGGCGCCGCCAATGCAGCCCCAACGCCCTGCACGGCTCGCGTTAAGAGGAGCATCGTTGACGTTGTCGCCATTCCGCCGAGCAGTGACGCGGCAGTGAAGATGGTGAGTCCGATGACGAGCATTCGACGTCGCCCGAAGACGTCGCCCGCGCGGCCCCCGAGTAGCAAGAGTCCACCGAAGGCCAGGCTGTAGGCGTCGATGACCCACGAGAGTCCGGCCGAACTGAAGTGCAATGAGTGCTTGATCGGCACGAGAGCGATATTGACGACGGTTGCGTCGAGGACGACCATCAATTGGCAGGTGACGATGATGGCTAAGGCGATGGTCGAAGCTCGTTTTTGGGCGTGAGAGGTGAGAGGCACGATGGTTCCTTTTTTGAATAGGGGCTGGAAACTCTGATTCTTGGTATTCGTGCAACCTCATTGCGTAAAGGCATTGCTTTCGGTCTCCAGAAGACCTAACATGAGGCTGCCTCCACATACTATACGGAGGTTGCCTCCGGTTGCAAGTATTTCTTGGAAATCTTCGGGCAGTCTCTAAGAGGAGCGGTGATGAACGAAACGGTGGTGAGGAAGGTTCCTCGCCGGGCGGACGCGCAGCACAACTATGAAGTGATCTTGGTCGCGACCCGAGCGGCCGTCGCCGAACACGGCGGCGACATCGTGCTCGAAGACATTGCGCGCAACGCCGGTGTCGGGATTGGGACGCTGTACCGACATTTCCCGACACGTCTAGAACTTCTCGAAGCCGCATATTTGGACGAAGCACTGGAACTGCGCAAACGCGCCGATGACTTGACAACCGCTCTGGCGCCGCTGGACGCGTTAATTGCTTGGCTGCGCCTGCAAATGGTCTTTGGCGCGCACGGGCGAAGTATGGGCGCCGCCATAATGAATGCAAAACACACCGAGGGCACCGAGATTCAAATCGCGTGTGTCAACATGCGCGAGGCTGGTGCCGTACTCCTACGACGCGCTCAGGACGCCGGTGAAGTGCGTTCGGACGTTGAAATCGTCGACCTACTTCGATTGATGCACGGCATTGTCATCGCCAATGAACAGGCGCCCGATCAGTCGCGCGTCACACCCATGTTCGACGTCGTCATCGCGGGAATTCGTACCTGAATCAAGGTTGACGCGTCGTCGGCACGAGTTCGACGAATGAAATCGTGCGATCGGTCAGTCTCTGATAATCGCCCCACCCGTGGTAGTGATTCACCAGTTCGGTCCATCGGGCGGGATCTTCGGTTGAGGGAACTGCTCGGGCGAGTGCCACAAATCTCCGAGCGCCAACCTGCACGCTGACCTCGGGATGAGCGCGGACGTTGAGTAGCCATTCGGGGTGGGCCGGTCGGCCCCCGTTGGAGGCGACGACGTAGTAACGAAGACCCTTCTCGTAGTAGAGGAGAGTTACCGAACGAATGAGGCCGCTTTTTCGACCGAGAGTCTCCAAGATCAACATCGGTCCCACCGGGCTCTGGTGGCCAATAAATCCTCGCGTAAGTCGGTACAGGTGCACGTGCCATCGGTAGATCGTCCGTCCGATGCTGCGATCGATGGCCACGGTGAGCTTCAACGTCATTTCCTTCACTATGAGGATCTCTTGTGAATTCTTTCACGGTTCATGTCGATTGATTCAAGGTCCATCCAAGGGAGCGGATATCGATGATTGTGGAACAGCGCACGCCCTTTAAGTTGGGCGTGAGGGACACGACGAGGTGTCCACAAGGAGCAAACCTATGGAGATCATCAGAAATGCCGACGGGAGTTTGCTGGTACCCATTCCCGAGGGTCGACATCATGAAAGTGACGACGCGACTGACGCACCGATCGCCGACAGCGCCGAAGGCGTCGAGGTTCCAACGACTCGGTTATTGCATCCCGGTGAGGGTGGCTACAACGAAGCCCTCGCCGAGTGGGACCTCCAACAGAATCCCGACCGCGCTCCCGCGGTTTCGACGGCGAGCGGGCGAGAAGAGGCGATGAACGTTGTCCACGCCGTCGCCGAGTCGCCGGACCATGACGTGGCGGGCGCCCTCAAAGACGTCAACGACTCCGAAGCGAGCGGCGAGGCGCTGCGACACGTGTTGATCGGTGGCACGCACTCGGTAGAGGCATTCTCCGAAGAGGTGGCTGAAGCCGAAGGGGGCGAACCGCTCCCGGCTCACAAAATGACCAAGATCATCGGCGAGGTCTTGGCTGAACTCGATAAATGAGCGACCGGCGCGGTTCATCGCGATGGTGGGATTCGCTTGAATTATCGAGTGGCGCCTACATTCGAAGAGTTGACCGAAATGAAAAAGGACTGGTGTGACGTGGACGTTCAAGAACTTCTAGGCAAGGTGGCCCAACACCTGTCAGTGAGCCGAGCTTTCGGAACGGCGTACGAGAAAGATGGATCACTGGTTATTCCCGTCGCGCTCGTCGCCGGCGGTGGCGGCGGTGGAGAGGGCACGTCGGGTGTACCGACGGACGACACGGTCGAAGAGGCGCAGTCAGGAATCGATGACGCTGAAACTGACGTCCAAGCGTCGAGTGGCTCCGGCGGCGGTTTCGGCGCCGTCGTGATTCCCGCTGGGGTCTACGTCGTAAAGGATGACAACGTGCGTTGGCTCCCGGCCGTCAACGCCAACCTCGTCATCGTGGTGGCCTTCTTGACCCTTCGAATGATCGCGCGCGCCCGTCGTCGCGCCCGTCGGCACGCTTCCTAGTTATTTTCGCCAGGCCCGTCTTCAGTCCTTGACGTCTCGCGCTCGCTCTTATGATTGGGCCATAGCCCAGCTCCTCGCAACCCACGCGTCACGGAGCACTCGTGGCTAATCCCCAGTGGTTCGCGCGACGTCGATACGGTGTTGGCTCTCGTCCAATCACGTGGCAGGGCTGGCTCATCACGGTAATAGCGCTCGGCGTCGCGATCGGCGCCCTGGTCGGTGTAAGGAAAACCCCCGGCGAGATTCTCTTCGTTGGCGACGTCGGGCTCTATCTCGCTGTGGCTTACACCTTCGGTGGCACGAAGAGACACGTCAGTCCCGACGACCACGTCGATCACTCGATTGACGGTGATACCTCTAACTACAGCTACAGCGCCATTCAGACTCCGACGCCACGTGGAATCTACGGATCACAGACGCCTCATGAAATTGCTGAAGCCATCGTGTCGCATACTGGAAGGTTTGCGTCGCCTTTGGATGGTGAGGACGACTCGCGTGAATCAGTCATCGTGGTCGAACACTTGACCAAACAGTTCGGCCAACGAGTGGCGTTCGAAGACGTCTCATTCCGAGTCCGACGGGGGGAAGTCTTCGGCTTTCTTGGTCCCAACGGCGCCGGCAAAACCTCGACGGTGCGGACGCTGAGCACGTTGGTCACGCCGACGTCCGGGTCGGCGACGGTCGCGGGCGTCGACCTCAACGGCACACACGACGTCGAGATTCGTCAGCGGATTGCCGTGATGACGGAAGTTCCCGGCCTGTACCTGCGCTTAAGTGTTACGGAGAATCTTGTGTTCTTCGCCGGTCTCTACGGCTATCGCGACGCGCAACCTCGCATCGACCGAGCTCTGGAATCCGTCAATCTCACGTCAAGGGCGAACGACCTCTGCGGCAGCCTTTCCAAGGGCCTCCGTCAACGCGTGGGTTTGGCTCGAGCCCTCCTGAACGACCCCGAAATCATTTTCTTGGATGAGCCGACCGCCGGACTTGACCCCGTCGCGTCGCTCGAAGTCCACGATTTGATCAACGCGCTTCGACAGAAGGGTGTCACCGTGTTCCTCACGACGCACCGCCTCGACGAGGCGGAGAAGCTGTGCGACCGCGTCGCCATCCTGAATACGACGCTGCGCACAGTCGGCCGCATTGACGATTTGCGACAAAGGATGTTTCAGAAGTCGCTTCTCGTGTTGACCGCAGCACCCTTGGCCGACCCCAGAGGACTGTTCTCGACCGTTGAAAGTGTCGCGAGCTGGTCCGTCGATGAGACTGGCGGCTACGTGCTCGTGGTCAGTGACGTTCGAACCGCCGCCCCCGCAGTGACGCGGGCTCTGGTTGGCGCCGGCGCCGACGTTCTCTCTCTCGTCGAGGTTCGTCATTCGTTGGAAGAGGTCTATTTGGAACTCGTGGGGGCAGCGGGCGGAGGGGGTGAGCAGTGAACGAAAGCGCCATCAGAATTCGGGCCGTGATGCGCAAGGAGTTTCGAGAGTATCGCCGGAACCGATTCATCATCTACACGATGGGCACACTGCCGTTGATCTTCACCGCCCTTCCGGTGATTTCGCTGTTCAGTATCTCGTCTGCCGCGTCCCCGTCCCTTGTTCGAACCCAAGTAGCAATCACCCTCCTGCTTCTGCTCGTCATCCCGGTTGTTCTGCCCGCCACGATCGCGGCGTACTCCGTAATCGGTGAACGTGATCAGGGCACACTCGAACCGCTTCTGACGACGCCGATCACTCGAGAAGAGTTTCTTCTCGGAAAGTCGCTCGCGGCGACAATTCCCACCGTGGGCGTGGCGTACTCGTTCTTCATCGTGTTGGTGGTCGCAATCCGATTCGGCGCATCGAGCGCGGTGTCGCACGACGTCTGGCAGCCCTCGTGGTTCCTGGCGGAGTTTCTTTTCGCGCCGCTGTTGGCCGCGTGGTCGGTGTGGGTCGGTACGGCGATCTCCGTGCGGTCCTCGGACGTTCGAGTGGCCCAGCAACTCGGCACGCTCGCGAGTCTTCCGGCACTGGTGTTTCCCTTGCTCATGTCACTCCAGGTCTTCAAGCCAACCGTTACGGTTGCGATCGTGATCGCATTGGTTCTAGCCGTTGTCGACGTTGCAGCATGGCGGGTCGTGTCAAAGATGTTCGATCGCGAGCGGCTCATCACGGGTGCGTCGGCGGTGACAATGCGAGCTGAGGCGGGGACTTAACTACAATCGTTCGGGCGCGGTGGGGGCCTCGTAACTGGAGTCCCCACCGACATATCAGTGACCAAGTGTCGTCGGAGCCTCAATCGATGAATTCAGATCGTCGCTTCCGAGACAACGCTGACGCGTTAGGACAGATTCGGCAGGACGTTGTTCACCCACGTGAAGGTCATCGGGGGAAGGGAACCCGTGGGGATCTCGATGAGGTCGACGTAGGACGCCCGGCCATTCACCATGGCGAATCCCGTGCCCATCTCGCAGTTCGTGCAACCGAGTCCGACGCCTTGGTTGTAACCGGGGTCCGAGCCGAGCAGTTCGTCGCGGTGGGCCCAGCAACCGGCCGCGCCGGCTGAGGTGCACGCGATGTTTGAGGTCTTGGCGACGCTGCCACCCCACGCGTCGTCGTACATCCAGATGTAGTCAGCCACGAGGACCGCGTAGCCGCCCGACCACGCCCCTCCGAAACCGGCGGATCCTTGTGCGTCATTGGCCATTGGAAATCCGGCGGCAATCGAAGGGTCGCTGTTGGTGGCGGCAGAGTGCTGAGCATCCGCGCTCAGCGCGGCATTGATCCCGACGTACGGAGGGAGCCCTCGAGCGGTGCGCTCGAGGTCCGCGATGACGAAGAGCTGCTCGGGCACCGAAAGACTGAACCAGTTACTCGGTAGGACCATTGGGCGCACGCCCTCGATCGCTCGAGCATTGTTGATCGCCGACAAAATGTAGTTGGTGCAGTCGACGCCACCCGTGTATCCGGGCCATGAAAGGGCGCTCGCCGTTCCGACGACGCACGGATTGGCGCAGCTCCAAACCCCGTTGGCGAAACTGCACGCACCGGTGGCCAGGAAGTTCGGGCTCGGATCGATGTTGGCCGAGGGGTTCGAGACGGAAGGAGCCGGCGCTTTGATGACCGGAGCGCTCTTCACCGTCGTGGTTGTCGTGGGGGCGACCGTCGTGGGGGTTACGACGGTCGTCGGAGTTGGCGTCGTGGTCGTCGGGCTGGTTGAGCCGTTCGAGTTCGAACGCGGCTTCTGAGTGGCAGACGTTGCGACAACGTGGGCGTGACGCGTGGTAGTTGTCTTTGCGTCGCGCGCGTGGTGCCGTGGAATCGTGGTCGTGGTTGTCGTGGGGGCGACCGTCGTCGTTGTCGCAATGGTCGTGGTCATCCCCATTCCGAAGGTCGTAGACGGTGTGACGATGTTGGCCATAGCGGGTAGCGCCGTGGTGCTCAGGACGATTCCCGCAACCAGCGAACCGATCGAGCCCATAAGTACAGAGCGACGCGGACCCCGAAGTGATGTCGAAGAGCGCCCATTGGGGTCTCCAGAGAGTTTTTGCCCCCGCGTGATATTCGTCATGGATCAATTGTCGAAAATCAATTCCAAAGTGCTCCCTATTACTCCTCAACATCACCTCAATTCATTTGCGACGCCGGAAGCGACGCCGAAATCCGCCGGTCGAGCGCGAGGATCGTCGCACTTTGCTGAACTCACAGGAACTTGCGCGAGACGCCCCGCGCAGGGAGCAGCGGCGCATGAAGTGAGCCGTAAAGGCTTTGCGCTGCGACCGCTGCCGCGGCGCACAACCGATTAGTCAAGAGTGTCGCGCGCACCGTACGCGAGAAACATTGTTGTTGCACCTACACGTTTGAGTCATTGACGCAATGTGTGCATGGAGAAAGTTCAGTTCCTTACTCGAGTCAACGCCAATTACTAGCTGATTATCAGGGAATTTGTCATCTCAATGGTGACCGCGGGACGTACATCAGAATTCATTCGGGACGTGGACCATCACGCAAGGGCATGCTG
>CALGFJ010000194.1 GCA_937881055.1 uncultured Acidimicrobiaceae bacterium
AGGTGACCGCGCACTTAGGTCAACCGTGATTTCGAATGGATTTCATCCCATGACTGGGATGGACAGTCAAGTAACTACTCCAAAACCCTTTGATTACAGGGTTTTCTTGGTGCGGCTGGAGGGATTCGAACCCCCGACCCTCGGTTCCGTAGACCGATGCTCTAATCCGCTGAGCTACAGCCGCATTGATGCTGACCTTCAATCGTAGTCGAACGACCTACAACTACTCCCCGATCAACTAGATACGATGCCTCTATGACCAGCGCTTTTGCGGACGACCTCCCGCAACTCCTCGACGACGTCGAAGGCCCGATGGTGGAACTTCGACACGATATTCACGCCCACCCGGAACTGGCGTTTCAAGAACACCGCACCACTCAGGTCGTGCGCGATCGACTCGCCGAACTCGGGTGGGAACTCGCGTCGTGTCCCACGGAGACCGGCGCCGTAGCCGTCCTGCGCGGGGCCAAACCGGGGCGGCGAATCATGATCCGCGCTGACATCGATGGACTGCCCGTCACCGAGGAAAATCGCATCTCCTTCGCTTCGGTGAACGAAGGCGTCATGCACGCGTGCGGCCACGACGTGCACACGGCCGGCCTTCTCGGCATCGCCGACCTGTTGTCGCGACGTCAAGCTGAGCTCGCTGGTGAGTTCACGTTGCTGTTCCAACCGGCCGAAGAGGGATCGGGCGGCGCGCTCGCGATGATCGAGGGCGGCGTGTTGATCTCGAATCCGGTTGACGTCGTCATCGGCGCCCACGTGTCGTCGCTCGCACCGCTCGGCTTCGTCGGAACGAAGCCCGGCGTGATGATGAGTGAAGCCGCGTCGATCTCGATTCACATCAAGGGCCAGGGCGGTCACGGAGCGATGGCGAGCACCGAGGGCAACGTCATTCTCGCCGTCAGTTATTTGGCTCCGCGACTAGGTGAGGTCGTCGACGGCCTCTCCTTCGAAGGAACGAACTGCGCGTGTTCGGCCGGTGTCATCAACGCCGGCACCGCGATGAACGTCGTACCGCGCCACGCGGTGCTCAAGGGATCGCTCCGAACCTTCACCGCTGATCAACAGGTCGAAGCACTCAAGCGGTTGCGGTCCTTGATGCGAGGAGTCGAGGCCACGTTCGCCGTCACCTGCACACTCGATCTGTACGACGTCGCTCCGGCGGTGGTGAATGACGCGGATGTCTGCCAGCAGGTCGTGAGGTCGGCGACGAAAGTCGTGGGCGCGAGTGGCGTGATGACGATTCCACCGTTCACGCCCAGCGACGACGTCTCGGAGTTCATGAATCGAATGCCCGGGTGTTACATGTTCATCGGCGGCGCCAATGCCGACGGGTCGAGTGGCATGCACCACAGCCCGGACTTCCAGGTGCAAGACGCCTCGTGTCGGATCCTCGCCGGCGTCCTCGCTCAGAGCGCGGTCGACCTCGCTCAGCTGTAGAAGAGCTTGGCGGCGCCTCGGATGGAGGCCTGATTGCCACTGATCACGACGCGGTAGTCCGAGTCGGCGAACAGTGTCGGCGTTACCCGTCTCGCGTTACCCCCGGCCAGGTGGACCGTCGTCGCGCCGAACTCCCGGACGAAACCGTCGACGGCCAACACCAAGAGCTCACCCCAATGCTCCTCGTCGATCGAACGAGAGTGTTCACCGATGGTCTGGTCGTAGGTCTTGCCGCGCACGAACACTTCGGCACCGACGTCACGGATCTTCCGCAGCGTGCCGTCAACGGCGAGGGCGATGCCGAGTCCCGTGCCCAACGTGAGCACGAGTTCCACGCCGTGACCCTCAATCGAGCCCAACGCCGCCAACGTGGCGTCGTTCACGACGCGCACGTCTCGCCCCGTCACCTTGCAGAGCGCCGATTGGAGCTCGAAACCGAGCCACTGGGCCTCGAGATCAGGGTCGACGTCAGTCGTCACTCCACCCGGCCGTGAGAGGTTGCCCGGGCGCACCACCTTGCCGTCGATGAACTCGCCGGGAAAGCCGATGCCGACGCGCGGACATTCGCTGATTTCGATTCGTTCGTCCAACGCTTCGATGAGCCGTTCCGGCGAGCACGGGTACGGCGTCGGTCGTCGACGTACCCCTTCGAGCAGGTCACCGTGGATATCGACGTGACAGAACTTGACGTTGGTGGCGCCGATGTCGACCGCCAAAATCTGATCTTGCACGGGAGTTCGCGGTGACGCCATTCAGAAATGCTAGTTAAGGCTCGCGCACCCCTCGGTCGCGAAGACGCCGGTCGCTCCACCACGGCTGGAGGCGCACCGCGAACGCGGGCCGGTGGCCCGCGATCACGGTGCCCGTTCCCGGCGGACGTTGACGCAACGGCAGTGACGGTGGAGCGTCCTTTCGCGTCTCGAAGAGTTCGGGGAGATACTGCGACGCAGTCGGATCGGCCAGACCACCCAACACCAAACGAGTCGTGTGGTTGTTCACGATGGTCGCGGCTCGAGCCCCCCAACGGGCCTTCAATTGGGAGAAATCCTGCAACACGGTCACCAAGGTGACGTCGAGTCCGCTCACGGTCGCGGCCATTTGATCCAGCTCATCCAGCGAAGCGACGGTCGCTGCTTCGTCGAGCACGAGGAGGAGTCGTCGCTGCGTCCGCAGTTCGACCCGGCGCTGCTGTTCTTCCAACACCATGCGAAGCGCCCCCCGGAACAGTGGTTCATAGTGCCGCTGTTCGCCTCGTGGACTGCAGAGATACAACGTGTGAGGTCCCCCGACGACGGAGCGCACGCTGGCCAGCGGTTGACGAAATCGCCACGGCATCACCATGGTTTCGGCCGTCGTCAGTACGCCATCAATGGTTCGGTGATCGTGGGTGAGGAATGACTCCAAGACCTCGCCGGCTTCGCTGGGTCGGACCTCGTCGCGCCATCGGTCGAAGTCGCGCATCTCGACGGCGTGAGCGACGTCAAAGATGTCACGCGATCGTTGGAACGCCAGCATGAGCAACGCGCCCACCAACTTCGTGGCGAGTGAGTTCCAGAATTCGGTCTCGCCGCGATCAGAGGGCCCGATCGTCAAGTCACGTGCGACCCGAAGTGCGTGACGGAACGTGCGAACACCCTCCAGGGGATTCCACGTTGATCCGCCGTCGCGACCCGGCTCGAGGACTTGCACGTCGCCCAGGGATGCGCGCCAGTCCCTCGTCGTCGTGATCACGTCGTTCTTCACACTCGTGACAACGAGCGCGTCGCTCCAACGAAGTAACGCGGGAATGACGAGCGACGACGTCTTGCC
>CALGFJ010000195.1 GCA_937881055.1 uncultured Acidimicrobiaceae bacterium
TCGACGTAGTTCTCGCCCAGGTGGTCGAGGCCGTTGTCGACGGCCGCTCGCACGGCGTCGACGCCGAAGGTCTTCGTGACCGCGACGATGCGGATCGACGCCGCCTCGCGACCCGTCGAGGCGATACGGGCCCGGAGCGTCGCCAGGTTCTGGGCGACGCGCGCGACGAGTTCGGGGTTAGCGGAGGAAGCTGGGGAGGTCGTCATCGCCACCGACGTCGAAGAAGTCGTCATTGGTGGTGCTCGTGAAGATGTCACTGCGCGGACCCTCGGTCATCGAAGGCTCCGACGTCGTGATCGGCGAAACCTTGGCCGATGCGTTGTGGTCGAAACCGGCGGCGATGACCGTGACGCGCACCGCGTCGCCGATCGAATCGTCGATGACACTGCCGAAGATGATGTTGGCGTCGGGGTGGGCGACCGAGTGGATGATCTCGGCGGCCTGGGTCACCTCGGAGAGCGTGACGTCCGGTCCCCCGACGATGTTCATCAAGATTCCGCGGGCTCCGTCGATCGACGCTTCCAAGAGCGGCGACGTGATCGCCGCGCGCGCGGCGTTCACGGCGCGTCCTTCGCCAGTCGACGAGCCGACGCCCATGATCGCGGTGCCGGCGTTGCGCATGATGGCGTTCACGTCGGCGAAGTCGGTGTTGATCAGTCCGGGCACCGTGATCAGGTCCGTCACGCCGCGAACGGCCGACAGCAGCACGTCGTCGGCGATCTTGAAGGCGTCCAGCATCGAGGTGTCGGCGGCGGTGACCGAGAGCAGTCGATCGTTCGGAATGACGATCAGGGTGTCGACCTTCTCGCGAAGGGACTGAATGCCTTTTTCGGCCTGCGTGGCGCGACGCTTGCCCTCGAACGAAAAGGGTCGCGTGACGACGCCGATGGTCAGTATGCCAAGCGCGCGAGCGATCTCGGCGACGACCGGGGCCGCGCCGGTGCCGGTGCCGCCGCCCTCGCCGGCGGTGATGAAGACCATG
The DNA here is from genome assembly GCA_937881055.1 of uncultured Acidimicrobiaceae bacterium. Taxonomy (GTDB): domain Bacteria; phylum Actinomycetota; class Acidimicrobiia; order Acidimicrobiales; family RAAP-2; genus RAAP-2. The sequence continues at coordinate 983 of CALGFJ010000195.1, forward strand.
TCGGTCTCCATCAGGGCCTCTTCGATCTCCCCGCGGTGGTCCTCGGCGGCCAGGCGACCGATCTCCGGGTCGCTCCCCGCACCGAGTCCCTTGGTCAACTCACGTCCGATATCGAGTTTGAGATCGGCCTCACTCATCAGAAGGGCCTGCGCGTCCGTGTTCGCCGCGATGAACTCGATATTGCGAAGACCCGACGAGATCATGCGATTGACTGCGTTCACACCGCCTCCACCAACGCCGATGACTTTGATCACGGCGTGGTAATTGTTCTGATTGAGACTCATGAACTCCCCTTGGGTTGACTCCTCCATTGTGTCGCACCTCTGACGAAGGTGCGAACATTGGTGAACAAACGTCATCGAAGGCTAGTCAGACCTTGGTTTTTGGTCAAATGGTGGCCTACGACGGCGGCGATCCCGTCACCGCCAACTCGCCCGGAACCGTCGCGTCGACGACGTCGCCGGGACGAAGCGTACTGTGCGCGATCACCGAGGCGATCGCCACGAACTTCGCGCTCAGTTGCGTCGGCGGTCCGAGGATGAAGGTGACCGGCGTGGTCATCTTCAGCGTCACGACGCCGTGGTCGTTCTCGGTGATGACCGCGACCTGGGCGCTGAAGGCGCGAGGCAGTTGCGCCGCGACGAGCGCCGCCGAGCGACCCGCGTGCGCGAAGGGCCACTGCGCATTTCGGGGATGGACGTATTCGAGCGTCGGCAGGTTCGCGTGCAGGGGCGCCGTCCCGAGGTCGCGTCCGCGCTGGTCGACGTATTGCAACACGTGTTTGTCGTTGAACGCGACGGCGACGGCGGTGGATTCGTGCACGGTGACGACCACCGAATTGGGCCAGTGCTTCGTGAGTCGCACGGCGTCGATCCACGCGAACTGCGCCAGATTGGCTTTCACCGTCGTGGCGTTGACGTCCATCATCGTCGGGTGGGCCTCGAGACCGGAGGCCGCGATCACCAAGGCGAGTGGCTCGTGGCGCACGCCCACGAAGGTGATGTGTTGGACGCGGAAGTACGACTGGCGAAGAACCCACTCACCGACGACGGCGAGGGTGGCGATCACCAGCACCGTGACCAGCGTGAACTTCACGAGTCCGAAGAGTCGACGACGCGGACGAGGTGCGGTGTCGCGCCGACCCCTCGCCACGACGGTCTCGTCGTGGCGCGCTCGCGCACCGTCCGTGGCGGCGGAGCGTCGGCGGGTCGCGCGGCTCACGGCGACTCGAAGCCGAGGAAGCGGTGCTCGCTCACGAGTTCCACGCCCGAGCTCTCGAGCACCCTCGCGCGCACCGTCATCAGCAGTTCGTAGACGTCATTGGCTCGTCCGTCGACGTCGGCGATGATGAAATTCGCGTGCTTCTCCGAGACGACCGCGGTCCCGATGCGCAGCCCCTTGCAGCCGGCGGCTTCGATGAGGCGACCGGCGTAGTCATCGTCGGGATTGCGAAAGGCGCTGCCCGCGTTGGCGCCGCCGGGTTGGTGCTCGCGCCGCCACCGCACGATCTCACGGATCCGTTCCTGGGCCGCCTCGCTGTCACCGGCGCGAAGGTGTAGTCGCACCGAGGTGACGAGATCGTCGCTACGCAGGGCGCTCGTGCGATAGCCGTAGTCGAGCAGCTCCTTCGACCACGTTCGCATCACGCCGTCGTGCCAGACGGTGACCGATACGAGTGACTCGTTCATGTCCGAACCGTGACCCCCGGCGTTCATCACGGCCGCTCCCCCGAAGCTCCCGGGCACGCCCACCGCCCATTCGAAGCCGACCACGCCGGACTTGGCGAGACGACGCGCGGCGACCGGCAGGCCCAAAGCGGCGCCGGCGTCGACCACGACCACGTCCCCTTCGTCGCGCGTGCGCAGTTCCTCGAACTCGCCGACGAGACGCACGCCGAGGACCTCGTGCTCGCCGTCAGCCACCAACACGTTCGAACCGTTGCCGAGGACGAACATCTCGAGTCCGCTACCCAACATCAACGGACCTAACTCATCGAGGTCCGCCAGAGATGCGAGGGTCACCAAGACCCGTACCGCGCCACCCACGCGGTACGTCGTTCGTGCACCGAAGGGCGCGTGCTCCTTCACCCGAGCACCGCCGACGTCGATGAGTTCATCGAGTGACATCAGTCCATACCTCGAAGATTCGAGGCGATCGACGCGACGTCGCCGGCGCCGAGCAACACCACGACGTCGCTCGTCGCGTGCAGCGCTTCGAGAGCCTCCGGCACGTCGTCGATCGACGCGACGTACGTGGTGATCGCGCCCGCGCCCCTTCGGACGATCGCCTCGAAAACTATTTCTCCGGTGACGCCCGTCGGATTCGGCTCACCGGCCGTATAGATGTCGGTCACGACGACGGCCGTCGCGGCGTCGAATGACGGCGCGAAGTCCTCCACGAGGGAGAGCGTCCGCGTCACGCGATGGGGCTGAAAGACCGCCGTGATTCGCTCGTAACCGGCGGCGTGGGTCGCGCTGAGGATCGCGCTGATCTCGCCCGGCAGATGCGCGTAGCTTTCGTACACGTCGACGCCGCGCCACGACCCGCGCAGTTCGAATCGTCGCGGCGCACCGCGAAAGTTCGCGAGGCCTGTTCGAATCGCGTCGCTCGACACTCCCAACTCGCTCGCGAGTACCGCGACCACCGCGGCGTCGGCGACGTTGTGCACTCCCGTCACGCCGAGCATCAGGCGCGTCTCGACCTCGGGACCGCGCAGGGTGAACGTCGCGTCGTGACGCGTGACCGCGATCTCACTCACTCGCCACGGGTCCTCACCGGTCCCCACGCGAACAACGTCTCGTTGGGCGATATTCGCGACTCGCTGACACCCGGCGTCATCGTTCCATATGACGACCGGTCCGCTGGTTCGTTCCAGCAGTTGCGCGAATGCGTGCTCGAGGGCGCCGAGCGTGCCGTAGTGATCCAGGTGATCGGCTTCGACGTTGAGCAGTCCCAGTGCGTGGGGATGGATGTGCGCGAACGTCCCGTAGCTTTCGTCGACCTCGACCACGACGTCGCCGCTGCCCCAATGACCGTTCGCGCCGACACCGAGCACGTCGGCGCCGAGGAGTCGTCCCGGGTCGCGCCCGTCGGCCGCCAACACGTGCACCATCATCGAGGCGGCGGTGGTCTTCCCGTGCGTGCCGGTCAGCCCGATGACGCGACGCACCCGCGCTAGCTCGGCCAGGACGTCAGCTCGTGACAAGAGGACCGCACCGCTCGCGCGCGCCGCGGCGAGTTCGACGTTGTCGCTCGCGATCGCCGGTGACCACAGCACCACGTCGGCTCCGTCGAAATTCGTCCGGTCGTGTCCGACCATGACGGTGACGCCACACGCGCGCAACGCTTCGAGCACGGCCGAATCGGCGAGGTCACTGCCGCTCACGACGGCACCGGCCCCGACGAGGAGTCGGGCCAGACCGCTCATGCCGGCACCTCCCACGCCCACGATGTGGACGCGGACGCCGGGATCAAACGTCGTCACGATCGACCTCTCACTCCGTCGACGACGCGCGCGATTGACGACGCCGCGTCGCTACGACCCAGCGCGCCCGCGGCCCGACCCATCGACGCGAGCGTCTCGGGCGTCGTGATCGACTCCAACACTTCATCCAATTTGGCGCCGGTGCACTCGGCGTCGAGTACCAGTCGCGCGCCCCCCGCCTCGACGACGACGAGGGCGTTCTTCATCTGGTGATCGCCGGGCGCGTGCGGCAGCGGAACCAGTACTGACGGTATCCCCAGCGTCGTCAACTCCGCCACCGTCGACGCTCCGGCTCGACAGACCGCGACGTCACACAGGGCCCACAGTTGCGCCATGTCACCGAACTCCAGAATTCGGTAGTCGAGACCGTCGGTCGTCGGCGCGTGGGCGCGCACGTCGGCGACGTCGCGACGTCCGGCCACGTGAATGATCGTTCGATCACGGCGATTGGACCATCGCCGCGCCAGTTCGCTGACCGCGTGATTGACCTTCGTCGATCCGAGAGAACCGGTCATCACGACGACGACCACCCGCGCGTCATCGATCGGTGGCTCGAACGAGGAACGCGCCGCGGCGCGTGCGGTCGTTGAGCGATCGACTGAGACGACGCTCTCTCGAAGGGGCGTGCCGGTCACGACGGCGTTGGCTTCGTTCGACGGGAAGGCGCAGCACCGCGCGCTCGCGTACCGGGTGAAGAGTCGCTGGGCCGCACCCGGTTCGGCGTCCAGTTCGACCAGCACCAGGGGACGGCGCCACACGACGGCGGCGAGGGTGATCGCGAAGGAGGCGTAGCCCCCCAACGACACCACGACCGACGGTCGCCACTGTCGCACCTTGGCGATCGCGATGACGAGAGCCGCAGACAGTGACCACGCGGCGCTCAGATTCTGGACGAGCGCGTCCGGTCGGAGTGATCGACGAAGGCCCCGACCGGGCAACAAGGTGAGCGCGACGTCGCCGTTGGTCAAGAGCGTCGACTCCTGTCCCCGACGACTGCCCACGAAACGAAGGTCACTCGGGTCGACACCGTTCGCCCGAAGCTGTTCGGCGATGGCGAGCATCGGGTAGATATGTCCTCCGGTCCCACCACCGGTGATGACGATGGGACCGGCCATCAGCGGATCCGGCGCGGATCGTTCATCGAGCGCGAGCGACCGGACCGACGCAGGGCGCTCTTGCGTTCCAAGGTTTCGCGGAAGCTCGTAATGCGGCGCTCTCGAATCGTCACGTCGCCACTGTGCGAGCGGTCGTGGGCGATGTTGTAGAGCAACCCCACGGCGGCGAGTTCGGTAATCAGCGCCGTGCCGCCGTAGGAGAAGAAGGGCAGCGGAATTCCCGTCACGGCCCACCAACCGACGACCGACGCGATGTTGATCAGGGCTTCGACGGCGATCCACGTGGTGATGCCGATCGCCACCAGTCGATAGACCGAGTTGGTGCACTGTTGGGCGATGCGCACCGCCGCGAAGAGAAACGCCACGAAGAGCGCGATGACGACGAGGGTGCCGATCAGTCCCATCTCTTCGCCGATGATGGTGAAGATGAAGTCGGTGTGCGGATTCGGCAAGAGTCCCCACTTCTCTCGACTGTGGCCGAGACCCAGTCCTCCGACGCCGCCGGCGCCCAGTCCGATTCGACTCTGCAGGAGTTGATAGCCGCTACCGGCCAGGTGGGTGTTCGGGTGCAGAAACGACCAAAATCGCCCGGCCGAGTACGGCTTGGACACCATGTAGGCCCCGAAGGCGCCCACCCCGAGCACGATGATCCGGATGAGCATCTTCCTCGACAGGCCGCCCACCGCGAGCATGGCGAAGGCGATGGCCGCGACCACCGACGTCGTGCCGATGTCCGGTTCGATGACGATGAGCGCGCACCCAAAGGTGACGGGCAGGCTCCATATGGCCAACTGACGCCAGTGATCGAGTTCGTCGTGGTGATGCTGCACCAGCCACGCCACGAACAGGACGGTGAAGAGCTTGAACAGCTCTGACGGTTGCAGGTAGATGACGTGTAGGTTGAGCCACCGAGTTCCGCCGTTGCTCGTCACGCCAATGGCGCGCACCGCCAACAAGAGCCCGAGTCCCACGAGAATCAATAAGGGCGCGGCACGTATGAGTCGATCAAGTCGCACGCGTGAGGCGAGGTAGAGCCCGAATATCCCGAAGCCGAGATAGACGAGGTCGTGAATCATGATCGACCACGTCGAGCCACCGTTGGCCGAGGCTTGACCTTCGCTCGCCGACGCCACGGCGATCGTGCCAAAGGTCACCAGCAGCGTCGTAATGAGCAGCAACACGCGACCACTCGCGACGCCGCGGGGCATGGGCTGGAAGAATCGGCGCTCCTTCGGACGTTCCGACGTGACGGCGCGCGTGGGACGCGTCGCAGTTGGCAGGTCCTTTTGACGAATCGCCATGGTCACACCACCTTGGCGATCTTCAAGAAGTCGCCGTAGAAGATTCCGAGGCCGAACATCGACAGCAGTCCCGCGACGATCCACAAGCGTACGATGATCGTGAATTCGGGCCAATCATGCATTTCTAAATGGTGATGGAAGGGAGCTAAGCGAAAAATCCTGCGTCCGAAGAGTCGGAAACTGATCACCTGGAGGATCACCGACGCCGTCTCGGCCACGAACAGTCCACCGATCACCGGGAGCAACAAGTCCAGGTTCATGAGCAAGCACAGCGCGCCCAATCCGGTGCCGATCGCGAGCGCGCCGGTGTCACCCATGATGATGCGCGCGGGCGCGGCGTTCCACCAGAGAAAGCCGAGACACGCGCCGACGAGTCCAACAGCGACGAGACCCAGATCGAGCGCGGCGTGGAGATGGTAGATCGAGAAGTGACGAAACTGCCAGTAGCCGATGATCGCCAACACACCGAAGCAGAACGTTCCCGATCCGGCCGCGAGTCCGTCGAGGCCGTCGGTCAGATTAACCGCGTTCGAACTCGCGATGATCACGAATACGGCGAGCAGGATCCATCCGACGGACGTCAAGTTCCAACCGGGCAGCGAGAATCGCGTGAACGAGAGGTTCGTCGAAGTGTGAACCCAGTCGATTGACAACACCGCGAAGACCGCCGCGATCAACAATTGACCAACGAACTTGCCGCGCTTGTTGAGCCCTAGGTTACGAGCGTTGCGAATGCTGATGTAGTCATCGAGGAATCCCAAGAGTCCAGAGACGATGATCACCCCGACGACCAGGATGCCGCTTCGCGTGAACACGATCGAAGTGCCGACGTGACCCATCAGGTAGCCCAGCACCGCCGACACCACGATGATGACTCCGCCCATGGTGGGCGTACCGGCCTTGACGAGATGCGTCGACGGCAGGTCTTCGTGAATCCGTTGACCGTAGGAACGGTGAGTGAGGAACCGGATCCAGAGCGGCGTCACGAAGAGCGAAACGAGAAACGCGACACCACCGGACTCCATCAGACTCAGCATGCGGACCTCATCGCAGGAACTCGCGGGCTACGACGCGGTCATCGAACGGAACGACGAGGTCACCGATGGTCTGGGTCGTCTCGTGACCCTTGCCAGCCACGACCACGACGTCACCCGGCGCGGCCTCTTCGAGTGCACGCGCGATCGCGCTCCGCCGGTCGGCGTCGCGCACGACGTTCGCGCCGCTCGCGACACCCGTCATGATGGCGTCGATGATCGCCTCCGGCGCTTCGGAGCGGGGATTGTCCGACGTGACAATGGTGACGTCGGACATCGTCGACGCCACGAGGCCCATTTCCGGTCGCTTGGCCCGGTCGCGGTCGCCCCCGCAACCAAAGACAGTGATCACGTGCCGGTCGGGCACCATGGCGCGCACGTCGTCCAAAAGTCGGCGCAGCCCCTCGGGCGTGTGGGCGTAATCAACAATGACCGTGACGTCGGCGCCCCGGACCACGTCGAATCGTCCCGGAACCGAGGAGACCTCCCCCATCGCGGCCGCGATGGCGGCGTCGTCGGCACCCAGCACGTTCATGATGGTCATCGCGATCAGAGAGTTGTCCACGTTGTACTCACCCAAGAGTGCCGAGTTGACGAGGTGCCCGCGCCAGAAGAACGTCGTACCCTTCAACGATGCTTCGACGTCGGTGGCGTCACTTCGCGTGACTCGGGTCACGGGCAACGTCGTCGTCTCAGCGAGTCGTTTGCCGTAGGCGTCGTCGCCCCAAATGACAGCGCGATGGGAATGTTCGGGCGTAAAGAGGCGCGACTTCACGACGAAGTACTCCTCCATCGAACCGTGGTAATCGAGGTGCTCGTGACTGAGATTCGTGAACGCGGCGACCGTGAACTCCAGACCGTCGACCCGATGCTGACTCATCGCGTGACTCGACACCTCCATCGCCACCACTGAGTTCTGTCGTGCCGGGTCAAAGCGTTCGACCAGCGTCGCCAGCGTCCGGAACAGTTCGGGCGCGGCCGGCGTGGTGCGCTCGTTGGTCAGTGTTCCGATACTGGCGCCGTTCCACGACAATGCACGGGCCAATTCGCTGACGATCGACGTCACGCTCGTCTTGCCGTTGGTGCCGGTGACGGCGACCAAAAGCGTCTTGGTCTCGGGGTGACCGACGACGGCGGCGCTCGCGTGCGAGCAGAGCGCTGACAATTGGGTGGACGGCACCACGACGACCGGTGCGCCGATGTCCAGCGGCGAGCTGGTCACCACACAGAGCGCTCCGCGTCGAACGGCGTCGGTGGCGAAGGTCACGCCACTGGCCGATGAACCGGGCATGGCGAAGAAAAGAGAACCGGGAACACATTCGCGAGAATCGATGTCGACGTGCGTGATCTCGAGACCCCCCGTCGCCACGTCGAGGGTCAAGTCGTCGAGGATGTCGCCCAGTTGCATCAGGTCACGTCCGAAGAGATCGAAGCGCCGGTGCCCTTCAGTGGCTTTTGGTAGGTGCCGTTGGAGGGGATGTTGTAGTGGTGCAGCGCGTAGGACATGACCTCTTGAAAGATCGGTGCCGCGACGGCGCCGCCGAAAATCGTCGTCTCGGGACGCTCCACCACCACGACCATCGACAGTACCGGGTCGTTCGCCGGCGCAAATCCCACGAAACTGGCGTTGTAGTCCCCGACCAGGAGTTTGTCCTTGCCGGGATACACCATCGTCGCGGTGCCGGTCTTGCCGGCGACGCTGTAGCCGGGAATGATCGCGTTCGTCCCGGTACCGGAGAGGACGACCTGTTCGAGCATCTTGACCATCGTCGCGGACACACTCGGACTGATCGCTTCGCGCTGCGTGCTCGGGGCCGTCGCCTTGACGGCGCCATTCGCGTAAACGTAGCCGCGAACCAACTTCGGTTCGACGAAGACACCGCCGTTCGCGATCGTGTTATACGCGTCGAGGATCTGTATCGGCGTCACCGCATCGACCTGGCCGATGGGCAACGCGACCTGGTCACTCGCGTACCAGTTCGCGGCGTTGACGAGCAGGCCGGACGACTCGCCCGGGAAGTTGACGCTCGTCGACTGCCCGAAACCCAATCGCTCGACCTGGGCCAACAGTCCGGCCTCGCCCACGCGGGTACCGATCTCATAGGTACCGATATTGGAAGAGAGTGCGAGGACCTGGGTCGCGGTGAGATGTTCGAGCGGGTGGCGCTCGGCGTCGTGGAAGTAGCGTCCACCAACGACGACCGAGGGCGGCACCGTTATCACGCTCGACGGCGTTATCAGACCGGCCTGCAGCGCCGCGGAGAAGGTGACGACCTTGAAGACCGAGCCCGGCTCGTAGGTCTGGGTGAACGCAAGGTTGTTGATCGTCTGATCGACGCCGGGTACCCCGACGCTTTGACCCCAGACCGAATCCGTGCCGAGGACACCCGGGTGCGACTTGGTGTTCGCCAGCGAGGCGTCCGCGAGGATCTCACCGGTCTTCACGTCCATGACGACCGCGACACCGGAAACGGCGCCGGTCGCGGCGAGTTGTCGCGCGAGGTCACGTTCGGCGACGAACTGTAAGGACGTATCCAGCGTCAGCTCGAGTCCGACACCCGGCTCGGCCTTTCGGATGACCGTGCTGAAGGAACTCGGCAAGCTCACGCCAGAAGACGAGACGAACTCGCGGGTCACCCCCGTACTGCCGGCGAGCGACTTCTGATATTGGTATTCGAGTCCCGCCGAACCCGCTCCGGAAGCATTGGTACCGCCGAGAACCGACGTGGCGATTGGTCCGTTGGGATACGTTCGCACCGACGAGTTCTGAACGACCACCCCGGGAAAATTAAGTGCGGCGAGTTTGCGTCCGGAGTTGAGATTCAGTTTGTTGTTCAAGATCACGTAGCCGTCGTGGGATTTGGAGAGAAGTGGGACCAGCCGATTCACCGGTATCTGGATGATGGGCGACATCGCCAGTGCCTCGCGTTGGGGATTCGTGATCTGAATGTCGTCCGCGATGACCAGCGACGTCGGTCGTGACACCGCCAGGATCTGCCCGTGCCGGTCGTAGATGCCGGCGCGCAGCGCCGTCGTCGTCAGATTGACGCGGACCTGGGCGACCGAGAGCTTGGCGTAGTGCGCGTGATCGACCACTTGAATGAAGAACAGGCGAACCCCGAGGGCGACGAAGGCGAGAGCGAGCAGCGATCGAAGCATGACGAGGCGTCGCGGACCACTGACGCGTCGTCGCGATGAGTGATGGAGGACCTGGGTGCGTGTGTGAGTCGACGAATAGTGCGTGCTCACCGAATCGTCCTTGATGTAGCCGGTGCATAACCCAGGAACTTCGGTAGCCGCAAAGGCTCATCAAGTGACGTGGACGGGACTTGCGTCACCGAGACGGGGTAGACCAAGTGCAGAGCGCCGGCCTTGGTTGCGACGAGACTGGGCGCCGAAAGATCGGTGTTCGAACCCACTTGCACGGCGTACGTCGACTGGGCCTGGAGCAATTGGCTCTGGAGCGAGTGCAATTCGACTTGGCGATTGGCGACGACCATGCTGCCGGCCATTGACAGCGCGAGAGCGACGATGACGACGATGCACGACTTTCGAAGCGACGACGCGCCTCGCCATGTTCTCGTTACGACACGTCGCCGCGGGGCCACCGCGACATGAGTCGGACGTCGTTGGGTGTCGGGGCGGGCTTGCGGACGCGTGCGTGGTCGTGTACGACCGTTGTCCACGCGCCGAGGAAAGGTAATGACGCTCACGGGAGCTTCCGAGCTACACGGAGTCGGGCCGAACGGGCACGGGGATTACGGTCGATTTCACTTTGACCAGCGAGACGAGCGCTGGCCTTGAACACGGTGACGCGTGGGATGGCGCCGCAGACGCAGCCGAGCTCAGGCGGGCAGTGACATCCCCCAGTGGCCGCTTCGTGCAAGACCGTTTTCACGACGCGGTCTTCGCCCGAGTGATATGAAATTACAGCCAGGAGACCACCGGCGACGACGGCGTCCAGTGCCGCGTCAAGACCACTCGCCAATTCGGCTTCCTCGGAGTTCACGGCAATGCGCAGTGCTTGAAAGACGCGGGTGGCGACGTGACCACGCCGCCGCGCCGCCATCGGCACTGCTCGCTCGACGGCTTCGGTCAACTCATTGGTGGTCTGGGGCTGGCGCTCGAGGACGGACTTGGCGATTGAACCGGCGAAGCGACTTTCTCCGTTTTCACGAAGGAGTCGCACGAACTGGTGCTGGTCGACGTGGCTGAGGAATTGGGCCGCGGTCTCGCCCCTCGTCGGGTCCATTCGCATGTCGAGCGGTGCGTCTGCGCGAAATGAGAATCCACGGCTGGCGTCGTCGAGTTGATGCGAGGAGACGCCGAGATCCATCAAGACGCCAACGACAGGATCAGTTCCGACGAAATCGGCGTTGCGATCCAATGCGTCGCGCAATTGGCCGAAGGTCGCGTCCACGATGCGGACGCGACCCTCGAACTCGGCGAGCCGACTCGAGGAGGCGGCTCGGGCATCGGGGTCACGATCGATGCCAAGAATGCGAAGTTGCGGAGCGTTCTGCAAGACCGCGTACGCGTGGCCACCGCCGCCGAGCGTGGCGTCGACAACGACGCCGGTCGGCAGACTGGCGAAGAGCTCGACGATTTCACTCTCGAGCACCGGTACGTGAAATATGTCCTGGGCCATCTGCAGCCTTTCAATCGTCAAGACGGGAGAGCAGGCGGAGGAGGATTCTCTACCCGTCTTGACGATTGCCAGGCTGCGCATGGTCCGCGGACGATACGTCTGTTGCACTCCATTCATTAGTCACTGCCCTGCTTAAACAGCTCTTCGGCCGAATTGACCTTCTCGGCGTAAATCGAGGGATTCCACAGTTCGATGTGGTCCAGCGTTCCTACGATCAGCACGTCTCCCCTCAGCTGCCCGTAATCACGGATCGCCGTCGGCAACGCGAACCGACCCTGCTTGTCAAATTCCACGTCCGAGGAGTTGGCGGCCCAGTAGCGAACTTGCTGGCGGTGGAGCGAGCCACCAGATCGGCTCTGCTCGAGGCGCTCATCGCTCTGGCGGGCGAACTCCCCCGGGGTCCATAGAGCGATGCACCCTTCGGTATTGGGGCTGAGGTGACCGCCACGTTCGAACTCGGGACGGAACTTGGCGGGCAGGATGAGTCGACCCTTGGCGTCCAGCGAGTGCTGATACTGACCAACAAATCCGAGCATCGACGGTCCTCCCATGGGTTCACCACTTTCCCCCATTTCGTGACACATTACACCACTAAACCCCACTCAGATGCAAATCGAAACAATTTGGAGCCAATTTCTCCACGCTGAGGACCGAGACGTGACGGGCGCCGTCGCCGAAGTGAAGGTGTGGTGCGCTCTAGGCGTGAAGTTGATTGGCGCGGTACTGCCAAGGGCCGTCGGCGTTGCGCAGTGCCTCGATCACTGTCTCTCGATCGACGTCGGTGAGCGAGGACAACACGTGATGATCGAGGGCCCGCTGGAGTCCGTCGGGGACCTCTTCGAGATAGCGCAAAACGTCAGTCGATGGGTGGGCGTGCATGACGGTGGATACGAAAATGCCTTCGCGCACGCGCCACTGGGTGACGCCGACGGCCTTGACGCCGTCGACGAAAACTTCACCCGGTCCGCGTCCGGCAAAGCACACGAGTCGATACGCGGGGTCTCCCTCGAGCGGACCATCGTGCACCGTGACCTCGCCACGGACGACGCCGTCGAGAACGTCGGCCCACCTTCGCCCGGCCATGCGAGAGCTGGCGTGTACGTCACTGCGCCACCGATGGTCGCCGGCGGGTATCCACCAATCGATCCAAAGGTCGTCGGGCTGCACGAGGACGAGTCCGCCACCACCCCGACGTCGACGAAGCGGTATGTCGCCCACTCGATGCGCGTTGAGGATGTCGCTCGATTGAGCGCTGCCCAAGACGAGCGTCGCGCGATCCGGACGCACGACGTAGAGCGTCGCTTCAGGTTCCCTGCGCAGCGAGTCGTAGTCGTAGAGCTCGGTGAGTGGCGAGGTCACGACGCCCGAGGTAGGTACGGCGCCCACAGCGGGTCCGGATCGGGCAGGTGACGCCAACGCCACCACGGTCCGTCAGGTATTCGAGGCTCGAAGTGCATGCGCCACCCGATCTCTTCGAGCAACCGGTCGCCCTTTTGCATGTTGTGGCGTCGGCAGGCCGCCACCACGTTCGTCCATTCGTGGCGACCACCTCGGCTGCGCGGAACGACGTGGTCGATCGTGTCGGCGTGCTCGAGGCAGTACGCGCAGCGATAACTATCACGCAACAACAGCGAGCGCCGCGTCAACGGTGGCGTGCGCACCTTGGACGGGAGCTTCACCATGTCGTGCAGTCGCACGATGGCCGGTATCTGCACCACTATCGAGGACGACCGACAGACGTTGGGGTGTTCGGGCGTGACGATGGGCTCCGCTCGCCCGGCCAGCATCAGCACGACCGCGCGACGTTCACTCACCAACTGCAGCGGCTCGAACGTCGCGTTCAAGAGCAGGACTCGACTCACGAGCCCCGCCCTACGGGTTGGCGAAGCGCCCAGGCCGCCGCGTCGACCATTGACACCGGGTCCAGCGTCACGCCGGAAGTTCCGTTCACGGTCGTCACCCGAAAGTGCCAGTACGCGGCGTCGGGCAACGGCAGGAACGGACCGTGGCGTAGCCAACCGTCACGACGAAGCCGCCATCCGGCGCGCGCGAGCGTCCACGCGTGGGCGGGATGGCGCACGAGGTAGCGCCCCAGACCGGGTGTCCACAACGAACTCATGATCGCCCTCGCCACGCGACCAACGCCGCTCCGAGAAGTGGTCCTTCGGTTCCCAGTTCGGATCGAGAGATCTCGAGGTGTTCGGAGTAGGGCAAGCGCGCCATCGCTCGCGCCGACTTGTTCGCGACGTCGAAGAACTCGTCGCCAAACCCCAGCGCGACCGAACCAGCGATGTAGCAGCGGCTGAAATCGAGCACCGACGCGAGAGTGCCGACGGCGCGGCCCACGAGGTCGGCCGTTCGAACGCGCGTCGCGGCGTCGGCGTCGGCCGGACTGCGTCCGGTGAGCGACTCGATCGCCCAACCCGAGGCTTCGGCTTCGAGACATCCCAACGCGCCGCACGAACACAAGTTGCCATTGGGCACCACGTTCAGGTGTCCAATGTGTCCGGCGTTGCCAGAGTCGCCGTCGAGCAACTCACCGTCGATGACCAGTCCCCCGCCGACGCCGGTCGAGACCACCATCGAGAGATACGACGTTTCATTGCGCGCCGCACCGTACGCGCCTTCAGCGAGGGCGAGCGCGCGAGCGTCCCCGTCGACGTAGACCTCGAGACCGAGAGCCTCGCGCAACGTTCGCCGTAGAGGAAAGGCGCGCCACTCGGCGATGTTGAGTGGTGACACCTCTTCACCGCCGCGACTCATCGGTCCGGCGCACCCGACGCCCACGACCTCGACGGGACCTTCGGCCATCACGCGTCGCGAAAGTGCGACTATCGCGGTGATCAGGTCATCGTGATGATCGGCGTCGTTGATTCGCGCCCTCGCACGTAACGTGCCGTCGGCGTCGACGATCGCCGCTTCGACTTTGGTCGCACCGATATCCAGGGCCAGACACGGGGGCGCGTTGCGCGCTACCCCGACGTCGGTCATTCTCGAGTGCGGCGCTGACGCGACAACCAGTCGCGAAGCGAACTGGTCCGGGGACCGTAGTTCGCGCGGGTGTCGTCACCTTGGCTCGGACGGGTGATGTCCTGCCACGATGCACGTCCCATAAGACGAGCGTTTCGCTCGATAACCACTGCAGACACAAACATCAGTGCAACGCCAGCGAGGCCCAGGAGGACCGAGGTGGAGAAACAGAGGATGAGAATCAAGAGGCCCGCGATGAATCCGGCGATGCCCCATCGAACACGTCGACCGCCATGGGAATACACGTTGGTCTCACGTACGTTTTTTGCAAATCGCGGATCCTGCTTCGAAAGTGACTCTTCGAGTTCGGCTAGGACTCGCTGTTCATGCTCTGAAAGTGGCATCGCGTCTCCCCTCCTTGGATCCTGAACCCATAGTAGTTACTCGTCATCGCGGTCCGCACGTCACTTATCCCTTCCTTGGCATCGTAAATTGGGGTACGTCCAAAGGAGTCTGGTGGTCCAGTCGCGCGTGCGAGTAGCCATGATCTGCACCGGCAACATATGTCGTTCCCCGATGGCCGAGGTCGTGCTCCAACACTTCGTCGACGCCGATTCGTTGCTCCGCGATCGCGTCGACGTCACGAGCGCCGGAACCGCCAACTGGCACGTGGGCAGTCCGATGGACGAACGAGCTCGCCGAGCCCTCGATCGGGCCGGCTTCGACGGACGTGGATCCCTCGCGACCTTCGCCGATCGCTCGTACCTGGACCGTCAGGACCTCGTGATCGGCATGACTCGTGAGCACGTTCACGAAGTGAGGAAGCGCCTGTCCAATCAGTCGACCGAGGTGATCTTATTGCGCAACGTGATCGAACCGGGACGGGACCTCGACCTCTTCGATCCCTACTACGGCAGTGACGATGAGTTCGACGAATGTCTCGAGGTCGTCAGAGAAGGGGGTCAGCGTTTGACATCGGAATTTCGTTGGCGATGGGGTGAAGGCTCGTTCGCAGTTTGATCTCGGGCAGGGTCAGGGACAAGATCACGGCCAGGACGCCGATGGGCACCGCGAAGCGGTAGATCTCGGCGATCGAACCGGACACGGCATGAAGGATTACCGAGAGCTCGTTCAGGGGCAGTCGGCGGAGGTTCTTCGGCGTCCACAGTAACGGCGACGGCAATGAATGGACCGAGGGATTCGCTCGGAGTCCGGCCGCCAATTGGTGCGGCAACGCGTTTACGTAGAGTGCGCCGAAGACCGCAGTGCCAAACGAACCGCCGATCGAGCGGAAGAAGTTCGCGCCGGCCGTCGCCGCGCCGAGGTCTTCGTGTTGCACGGCGTTCTGCACCGCGGTGATCAGAACCTGCATCACCAGCCCGAGTCCCGTGCCGAGCACGAGCATGTACAGACCCAACGTGAGTTCCGAGGTGGAAACGCCGATCGTGCCGAAGAGAGCGAGACCGATAGTCATGACCGCGGTGCCCAGGATCGGAAACGGACGGTACCTCCAACCCTTGGACACGAGTTGACCGGTGACGATCGACGCGACCAAGAGACCGGCCATCATCGGGAGCAAACGAAGTCCGGAACTCGTCGGCGTCGCGCCACGCACATCTTGGAAATACAGCGGTAAGAAAGTCAAGGCGCCGAACATCGCGAAGCCGACGACGAATCCAATCGCTGATGCCGACGAGAAGACGCGGTTCGCAAAGAGTCGCGGAGCCAAGACCGGCTCGCTCGATCGTCGCTCGATGACGATGAACACGACGCCCGTGATGACGCCGACGACGAGCAACGCGATCGACTTCCAGCCGAGCCACGCCAACGACGTCCCGCCGAGTGAGGTGAAGAGAATCAGCGCGGAGGCCGAGATCGTCAACATAACGATGCCGGCGTAGTCGATGACGTGTTGCACGCGCGCACCAGCGCTCGGCAAGACCGCGGCGGTGACGACCAGTGCGAGGATCCCGAAGGGAACGTTCACGAAGAAGATCCATCGCCATGAGAAATACTCGACGATGAATCCACCGATGAGTGGACCGATGACGGTCGCCGCCCCGAACGTGGCACCAAAGAACCCGGCGTAACGACCACGTTCCCTGGGGGGCACGATGTCCGCGATGATCGCTTGAGCGCCCACCATGAGACCACCGCCGCCGAGGCCCTGGAGTGCGCGAAAGAGGATCAACTCCAACATGGTGTGGGCGACGCCGCACAACATGCTGCCGATCAAGAAGATAATTATCGCGGCTTGGAAGTAGACCTTGCGACCGTGCAGGTCGCCCAACTTTCCCCAGAGCGGAGTGCTCACCGTCGACGCGAGGAGATAGGCGACGACCACCCAGCTCAGGTGACTGGCCCCGTGCAAGTCACCGACGATCGTCGGCAGCGCGGTCGCCACAATCGTGCTGTCGAGTGCGGCCAACAGCATGCCGAGCATGAGGGCGCCGAACACGAAGTACAACTCGCGCTTGGGCATTGGGACAGCGAGGTCAGTATCCATGAAAAATCCACTCCAGCAGAAATGACGGGGGTTGACACCACTCGTGGGTGAATATCACCCTAGTAGTAGCCGCTGACAATCGGCTCGACCGCGCCGACCTCACTAGTTTGTATCCGGAGGAGATTGAATGAAGACGAGACTCACCGAGATGTTGCACATCGAACACCCGGTGATGCTCGCGGGCATGGGCGGCGTCGCCTACAGCGCCCTCACGGCGGCCGTCTCCAACGCCGGTGGCTACGGATGTCTCGGGGCCTCCACGATGTCGAGCGAGCGCCTCTCCCACGAGATCGCCGCCACCCGAGAATTGACCTCGAAGCCTTTCGGCGTCGATCTCTTGACAGCCTTTCCGGATACCCTCACACACAACGTCGAACTCTTGATCGAGGGCGGCGCCAGCACGTTCGTCGCCGGACTCGGTGTACCGGCCCACGTCATCGACCTGTGCCACGATCACGGCGTACTCGTCGTGTCGATGTGCGGCAAGGTCGAACACGCCAAGCGCGCGCTCGACGCCGGGTGCGACCTCGTGGTCGCTCAAGGCACCGAGGCCGGCGGCCACACCGGCACCGTCGCGACGTTTCCGCTCGTGCCACTGATCGTCGACGCCATGGACGGCGCGATACCCGTCGTCGCCGCCGGAGGAATCTTCGATGGTCGCGGGCTCGCGGCGGCATTGTCACTCGGCGCAGCGGGCGTGTGGATCGGGACGAGGTTCATCGCCACTCCGGAAGCGCGCGCCCTTCCCGGCTATCGCGAAACGATTCTCGAGAGTCGCGAAGACGGCACCGTCATCTCGCGCGCGTTCAGCGGCAAGACGATGCGCGTCCTGCGAAATGACACCACCGACCGCTACGACGCCGATCCGTCACTGCTAAAGAAATTCCCCGACCAGTTGACCGTCGCGTTCAACGACGGCACCTTCCACCTCGGCGGGGACGAGAACACCTCCGGCGTCGATCCGCGTCGGGAGGGATATCCGGCCGGACAGGCCGTTGGGGCAATCTCGACAATCGTGCCGGCCGGGGACATCGTGCGCTCGATCGTCGATGAGGCGCAACGCGTCATCGACGAGCTCAGCACCCTCTAGCCGGTGCGGCGGACGTAGTGTTTTCTATGCCCCACTCGAGCCCTGGCGTCGACGAAATACTGTCGGTGATTCGTGGAGCCACCAAGCGCGTGACGGTTGCCAAGCGCACGGTCGCCGAAGTGCTCGTGGGCGCGCCCGGTCATCTCACGGTCGAAGAGATCACCCAAGAGGTGCAGACCCGCCAACCCGACGTCAGTCCTTCGACGGTCTATCGAATCCTCGAAGAGTTCGAGGACCTGCAGATCGTCGTGCACGCGCACCTCGACCAACACGCCGCGGTCTTTCACCTCGCCGGCGCCGTGCACGGCCACCTGACGTGTGACGAATGCGGTGCGA
>CALGFJ010000196.1 GCA_937881055.1 uncultured Acidimicrobiaceae bacterium
GGCAGAGCGAACGAAACGAAGAGCGCGATGACCGTCACGACCGCCGAGATCTGGAAGGCGCGCTGGTAGCCCGACGTGAGGGCCGACGCGTACGACGACGTCGCCAGCGCGCGGTGCGTGACGTCGGTCGCGACGGTCGCGAGAATCGCGAGCGACAACGAACCGCCGACCTGTCGCGCGGTATTCAAGAGACCGGACGCGAGACCTGCGTTTGCACGGTCGACGCCCGTCGTGGCGGCCGTCGCGAGCGGGGCGAAGAGCAGGCCCATCGCGAAGGCGCAAATGAACGAAGGAACCAGAATGTGCCCGGCGTAGGAATCCGTCGGCTTGATGAGCGAGATCCATAGGAATCCCAACGTCGCGAGTACTGCACCGATCTGCAGGAGCGGCCGCACACCAGTCTTCGAAAGGAGTCGCGATGAGATCTGCGCGCCGATGATGATGGCGAGGGCCATCGGGAAGAAGGCGAAGCCGGCCTTGACGGGGCCGTAACCGAGCACGCTCTGGAAGTAGTACGTCAGGAAGTACCACATGGCGAAGAACGCGCCGCCGATGAGGAACATCATCAGGTTCGCGGTCGTGAGCGGACGGGACTTGAAGATCTTGAACGGTACGAGGGGGTGCGACGCGACCTTCGCCTCCCAGAAGATGAACGCCGCCAACATCGCGAGTCCCAGGATGAGCCAACTGAGCGTCGTCGACGACGTCCAACTGTGCGTCGTCGTGTTGACGACCGCGTAGATTGCCGACGCCAGGCCGGCGGTGACGAGCACCGAACCCGTGACATCGAGCTTGGCGGTGGCGTCTCGGTTGCGCATTTCGCGCAGGTACATCGCGGCGGCGACACCGGCGAGGATGCCAAAGGGCACGTTGATGAAGAAGACCCATCGCCACGATGCCAAACCCGTCAGGATGCCGCCCAAGAGGCCCCCCACGGCACCGCCCGCACCCGCGACCGCGCTCCACGCGCCAATGGCCTTCGGTAGTCGGGGACCGTGGAAGGTCGTGACGACGATGGTCAGCGTGGCGGGCGAGACGATGGCGCCGCCAATTCCTTGAACGGCTCGGATCGCGATCATCTGTGTGCCGGTCTGCGCCACTCCGGCGCCGATGCTGGCGAGGGTGAAGATGATGATGCCCGTGATGTAGACCCTGCGTCGTCCGAAGTAGTCACAAGCGCGCCCGCCCAACAGCAAGAATCCCGCGAACGTGAGCACGTAGGCGTTGACGACCCATTGGGCGCTGCTGTACGTGAAGCGGAGGTCGTGTCCCATGCGCGGCAGAGCCACGTTGACGATTGACACGTCCAAGACGACCATGAACTGCGCGAGGCAGGCGATTGAGAGAATCAGCCAGTCGGGGGCGTGGCGATCGGTCGAGGTGACGTCGATGGAGCTCTCAGACATTTTCTGATTGTAATAGTGGGCTGTAATTTCTCGTGACGTGAGAATCTCTCGACGTCGTCGATATCGGTCACACTGGAGGGCATGGTTGCTCAGTACATCTTCACCATGCGAGACCTCCGACGGTTCTACCCGCCGGACCGCGAAGTCCTGCGTGGCATCAATCTCTCGTTCTATCCCGGCGCGAAGATTGGCGTCATCGGCGCCAATGGATCGGGCAAGTCGTCACTACTAAGGATCATGGCCGGACTTGACGACGGGTTCAGCGGCGAGGCCCGGCTCACCCCGGGCTTCAGCGTCGGCTACCTCTCACAAGAACCGCAGCTGGACCCCACGAAGGACGTCGTCGGCAACGTGGCGGACGGTATCGGCGAGCAGCGCGACCTGCTGATCCGATTCAACGAGGTCTGTGCCGCCATGGCTGATCCCGAAGCCGATTTCGACGCCCTGCTCAGCGAGCAGTCAGATCTCCAGACCAAGATCGACGCCGCGAACGCCTGGGACCTCGAGCGGACCCTCGAGATCGCCATGGACGCGTTGCGGTTGCCGCCGGCCGACGCCGACGTCACCGTGTTATCCGGGGGCGAGCGTCGGCGCGTAGCGCTTTGTCGACTCCTCCTTTCCAAACCCGATCTGTTGTTGCTCGACGAGCCGACGAACCACCTCGACGCGGAATCGGTGGCGTGGCTCGAACGAACGCTCCAGGACTACAGCGGTACCGTCGTCGCGATCACGCACGATCGCTACTTCTTGGACAACGCCGCGTCGTGGATCTTGGAACTGGACCGGGGCCACGGGATTCCCTGGGAGGGCAACTACTCCTCGTGGCTCGAGCAGAAGCAGGCGCGCCTCGCGCAGGAAGAGAAGTCGGACAAGGCCCGCCAAGCGGCGCTCGAACGCGAACTCGAATGGATCCGCATGTCGCCGCGGGCCCGTCAGAGCAAGGGCAAGGCCCGCCTGAGCGCCTTCAACGAGTTGGTGGCCGAGTCCGAGTCCACCGAACGTCGAGCCGATCGACTCGAGATCGCCATCCCCCCGGGCCCGCGTCTGGGGGACGTCGTGGTCAATGCCCAGGCCGTCACCAAGGGATTCGACGACCGGCTCTTGATCGAGGACTTGACGTTCCTTCTCCCACCGGGCGGCATCGTCGGGGTCATCGGGGCGAACGGCGCCGGAAAGACGACGCTCTTCCGGATGATGCTGGGTCAAGAGAAGCCCGACGCCGGAGGCTTCGAAGTCGGCAGTACGGTCGCCTTCGCCTACGTCGATCAATCGCGCGACAACCTCAATCCCGACGCCACGGTCTTCGACGAGATCAGCGAGGGCCAGGAACAGATGGTCGTCGGTAATCGTGAGATCCACGCGCGCGCGTACGTTGCGAGTTTCGGCTTCAAGGGCAGCGATCAACAGAAGAAGGTGGGTGAGATCTCCGGCGGCGAGCGCAACCGCGTCCAGTTGGCCAAGGTGCTGCGCGCCGGTGGCAACGTGCTCCTGCTGGACGAACCGACCAATGACCTCGACGTCGACACCCTGCGCGCGCTCGAAGACGGTCTCTTGACGTTCCCGGGATGCGCGGTCGTCATCAGCCACGACCGCTGGTTCCTGGACCGGATCGCCACCCACGTGCTCGCCTTCGAGGGCGACGCGGTCGTGCGATGGTTCGAAGGCAACTTCTCGGACTACGAAGTCGAGCGTCACAAGCGACTCGGCACCGACGCCGACCAGCCGCATCGGATCCGCTACAAGCCCATCACGCGTTCTTGAGCTAAGGCGCGGTCGTAGGGTGGACCCGTGAGTAAAGGCACCGACTACTCGACGTACCTGCGCATCAATGACCTCCTAAAACTGCAGATCCCACTCACCGACGACGCGCCCGACGAACTGCTCTTCATCGTCGTCCACCAGTCCTACGAATTGTGGTTCAAGGTGATCGTCGACGAGTTGCGCCGCGCCGCCACCGAATTGCACGCGAATCGCCCCTGGCTCGCCGTCTCGCACCTGCGCCGGATCGTCTCGATCGAAGACCTTCTCCTGACCCACCTGAAACTGCTCGATTCCATGTCGCCCGAAGGGTTCCTCCAGTTTCGAGACCCCCTGGACCCGGCGTCGGGGTTCCAGTCCTTCCAGTTCCGCGCCATCGAGTTTCTCAGTGGCGCCGGCAAGACCGCGATGCTCAACTTCGAGGTCTTCGATGACGACCAGCGCGCGTGGCTCAAGGAGATGAGCGAGATTCCCTCGGTGTGGTCGGGCTTCGAGCACTCGCTTCGAACGACCACCGGGGCCTCCGCCGACGATCTGCTGGACGTGCTTCGAGCGCTGTACCTCTCTCACGAGAGCGCGGCGTTGAGTGCCTTGCACGCAGTCGCCGAACTGTTGATGGACCACGACGGGCGACTGGCGGTGTGGCGCCATCAACACATGTTGATGGCCGGTCGTCAGATCGGGCGTCGCCCCGGCACCGGCGGCAGTGAGGGCATGGCCTATCTCGATACGACGCTGGCCGAGCGGCTCTACCCGGCGTTGTGGGAAGTGCGGTCGATCCTTTGATCTCGCGAGAGGACTGCCAGACCCTGGACGAGAACGATGTACTCGCGCCTCTTCGAGCGGAGTTCACCCTCAACGAAGGCGAAATCTATCTCGACGGGAACTCGCTCGGGCCCGTGTCATCGTCGGTTCGACGACGCGTCAACGAGGTGATCGACGACGAGTGGGGCCGAGGACTCGTGCGAAGTTGGAACGACGCCGGGTGGATGGGGGAGCCGACGAGGCTGGGGGACCGCATCGCGCCGCTTATCGGGGCGAATCCCGGTGAGGTTCTCGTGGCCGACACGTTGACCTTTCTTATCGCCAAACTGATCGGGGCGGCCCTCGAACAACGACCCGGGCGACACGTGGTCTTGACCGACGAGGCGAATTTCCACTCCGAC
>CALGFJ010000197.1 GCA_937881055.1 uncultured Acidimicrobiaceae bacterium
TCAATACGTGAATGGTCGTCGGCGTGAGTTCTTGCAACAGTCGCTTGAAGTGCGTAATCGCCAAGATGCCGCACTCCCATTCGTCGCTCGCGAGCGAAAGTCGTCGCGCGACGGCGCCGAGTGCGTCAACGTCAAGGCCCGAGTCGATCTCGTCGAGTACGGCGAACTTGGGACGCAGTATTCCGAACTGCACCATCTCGGCGCGCTTGCGCTCACCACCGGAGAGGTCGACGTTGACGAATCGATCGAGGACCTCGGGACGTAGTTCCACGCGCTCGGCCTCGTCGCGCATGCGCTGACGCAGATTGGTCGGATCGACGCCCGCGGCGACCAAGAGATCGAACGGACGAACGCCGGGAACCTCCAGCGGCTGCTGCATAGCCAACAACAGTCCGTGTCGCGCGCGCTCGGTCGGTGACATCGTCAGGAGTTCCTCGTCGTCGATGCGCACCGAACCGGCCAACACCGTGTACCCCGGGTGACCCGCGAGGGCGTGGGCCAGCGTGGACTTTCCGGATCCGTTCGGGCCCATGATGACGTGGACCTCGCCCGTCTTCATGACGAGGTCGAAGCCCCTCAGGACCTCTTTGCCGGCCACCTCAACGCGCAATCCCTTAATCGTCAGGGTCGAGGTCACGGAAGCACCACCTCCAAGCGGCCATCGAAATTACGCACGTCGTAGTGCGCCACCGGCCTCGTCGCGGGGAACGACACTGGTTCGCCGTCCTTCAACCGAAACATCGCGCCGTGGCGAGCACATTCGATCTCGGCCGTTTCGCAGTTCACTTCACCTTCAGCGAGGCTGAAGTCCTCGTGACTGCAACGGTCGTCCAAGACGTAGACGTCATCCTCGATTCGCACGACCACGAGGATCCGGTTCTCGACGCGGACCTGACGCGGCACGCCACTTTCGTAGTCGCTGAGCTGTCCGATGTCGGCGACGGTCACGGCGTCACCACGTTGACCGCGGCGAGGACCGACGTCACGTCACGCTCGACCAGTTCGGCCAACGCCGGGGGCAGGTTGGCGAGCATTTCGTAGAAGAAGCCCTGGATCATCAATCGTTCGGCGTCCTCACGGCTCACGCCACGCGACTCCAGGTACCAGCGCTGCAGTTCATCGAGCGGACCGACGCTCGAGGCGTGGGCGCACATGACGTCATTCTCGCGAATGTCCAAATTGGGCACGCTGTCGGCGTGCGCCGCGGGTGAGAGCAACAGGTTGTGGTTGGTTTGGCGCGCGTCGGTGCGTTTGGCGCCCTTTTCGATCTCGATGAGTCCGGTGTAGACGGAGCGGGACTGATCAGCGACCGCGCCCTTGGACAGGAGCGTCGAACGCGAACGCGCGCCGGTGTGCATCTGGTGCGTACGAAAATCGTGCACCTGGTCGCCCGAGCCGAGAAACGTCGTGCGTAGCTCGTTCTCGGACCCGGCCCCGTGCATCTCGGCGTCGTTGCGCGAACGGTTGTAGTGGGCACCGATCCCCACGACCGCTTGGCGCAGTCGCGCGTCGCGGCTCACGAAACCCGTCGTTCGCGCTATGTGCCAGGCGCTCGCGTCCAGTCGCTGGTACGTGATGAGTTGGAGGGACGCGTTGTCCGCGAGAGAGTACTCGCTGAGTGGCACGACGAGGGCGTCGGCGCCCCCTTCGAAATACTCGACGATCGTCGCGCTGGCGCCGCGACCGAGTTCGATCTGCGTGCGCGAGAACGACGCCGTCGAGTTCGACACGTTGAGCACCACGATGGGCTCCTCGACGTTGACCCCGGCGCCCACGCGAATAACGGTGGTCGCGGGAGCGAGCGCGGCGTTGAGGACGGCGAAGGTATCACTGCGGTAACGATCCGCGAACGTGGTTCCGGCGAGCGACTGGGACGACTCCACGACGTCCACCTCGACGCCTTCGATCGACGTGCCGGTACTGACGCAGAAGCCGTCAACGACGCGCACCACGAGACCAGCGCGCTCACAGAGTTGTGCGGCGAAGGCCGAATCGGCCCGTTTGGTGGGTTCGGCCACGACGACGAACCGGTCGAGGTCGAAGTCCTTCAGGGGGGCGTAGCGCCAGACCTCGTCATTCGTGGTGGGGAGACCGGCGACCTCAAAAGCGGCCCAGGCCAATTGACGAGGGGCGGCGTCCGGTCGCTCGACAATGAAGGCGGAGGCTGAATCAGCGAAGATTTTCATAGATATCGGGACCAAGGCAGTGTACTGGGCGCACTTCATTCTCCATCGAGGACGGTCCTAGGCTGAGGGCCGTTCGAACAAGGAGAACGCGTGGAATTTTCGTCGGATGTCTTAGCCCTTGAAGTCGACGGTCACGTCGCCACGTTGTGGCTCGACCGCGAAGAGGCTCGCAACGCCATGGGCAGCGCCCTGTGGCGGGATCTGCCACTGGCCGCGGCGGCGGTCTCGAGTGATCGCGAGATCCGAGCCCTCGTCATCGCCGCCAAGGGTCCGCACTTCAGTGTCGGATTGGACTTGAAGGAGTTCGGGGGCGGCTTCACCACGTCCGCGCCGTCGGCGTCGAAGGCCGCGTCCAGTGCCCAGTCCTACAAGGCGGTGCGAGCGATGCAGGCGTCGGTGACGTCAATCGCCGAGCTGGCGATTCCCGTCATCGCGGCCGTCCACGGATACTGCATCGGGGGCGGCGTCGATCTCGTCAGCGCCTGTGACGTGCGGCTGTGCGCGAGTGACGCCAAATTCTCCGTGCGTGAGACCAAGGTGGCGATCGTCGCGGACCTCGGATCGCTTCAACGACTGCCCAAGATAATCAGTGCCGGCCACTTGGCCGAGTTGGCGTTCACCGGCAAGGACATCGACGCGCAGCGCGCGCTCGCCATCGGTCTCGTGAACGCGGTCTATGAGGACAGTGACGACGTGCTCGCCGGCGCGCGAACCCTCGCGCTCGAGATCGCGCAGAACTCCCCGCTGGCCGTCCAGGGCACGAAGGCCGTGCTCGCGGCGAACGACGGTCGAAGCGTCGAGGACGGTCTGGAATTCGTGGCGCGCTGGAACACGATGTACCTACAGAGCAACGACGTGCGCGAGGCGATTACCGCGTTCATGGAGAAGCGACCACCGGTCTTCCGGGGCGATTAGCGCTTCCAGAACTTCCAACCGCGCTGCCTGCGCTCCATCTCGTCGAGGTCCTTACGCCGCTCCTCGTACATCTCGGGCGCGACGTTGTTGACGATCTCACTGGCCATGTTGAGTATCTCTCGTCGTTCGTCCACGCTGGCGCTCGTCTCCGGTGCGGCCTCGACCGGACGATCGACGAGCGATCCGTGGGACCAACCCACGTCGGCCAGTCGGCGCTCGTAGGTGACACAGTTCTCGGGACAGGACCACGGTTGGTCCGGGGCGTTGCCGAGGACGCAGAAACGCGCCACCTCACCGGACTTGTAGGTCCGACTCTGAAAGTGCTTGCACTCTTCACGCATTCCCATTTTCGTATTCTTCCACGTCAGACCGGCGACTTTGATAAAAATTACCGGTGACACAACGCCGCATCGACGAAAGGCCAATGGCCGCCGAAGAATTGGCGGCAATCATCGCTCTGTCCAGTCGAGCGTTCTTCGATGATCCGTTCTTCACGTATTTGCTTCCCGAGGACGCACTGCGACGATCGCGCCTTCCGATCTTCTTTCGCTCCGTCTTCACCCACATGGGCGCGCGCGGTCGCATCGTGACGGTGCGTGACGAGACCGATACGGCGTTGGGGGTCGCCGCGTGGTTGACGACCGGCGGCTATCCGCTCCCCGTGTCGCTGCAACTGCGTCAGATACCGTCGGCGACCCGCACCTTTTATCGACGGCCCCGCCTGCTCCTGGCCGGCAATCGTTACGTGGCAGCGCTGGCGCGTGCGCACCGTAAGGATCCGCAGTGGTATTTGATGGTGCTCTGCGCCGACCCTCCGCATCAGAGGAGCGGCGTCGGGACGATGTTGCTCGAGCACGCGCTCGCCCAGGTCGACGCCGAGGGCGTCGGGAGCCACCTCGAAACACCGCGCGAGGACAACGTCGCGTACTACCGACGCTTCGGATACGAATTGACCGAGACCCTGACCCCGGTCGAAGGCGGCCCGGCGTATTACTCGATGTGGCGAGCGCCTGTCTAGCCGACGGAGCCTTCCATCTGCAGTTCGATCAGGCGCGACCACTCGACGGCGTATTCCATGGGCAGCGTTCGCGTGACGGGTTCGATGAAGCCGTTCACGATCATGCCCATCGCCTGGCTCTCGGTGAGTCCGCGACTCATGAGGTAGAACAACTGGTCGTCACCGATCTTCGACACCGTCGCCTCGTGACCGATCGACGCGTCTTGCTCGCCGACTTCCATGTAGGGCTTGGTCTCGGAGATGGACTGCTCGTCCAGGATCAACGCGTCACATCGTACGAAGCTCTTAGCGCCGGTGGCACCCTCTTCGACCTTCACGAGGCCGCGGTACGTCGTCTGGCCCCCGTCCTTGGAGATCGACTTCGAGATGATCGTCGAGGTCGTCTCGGGCGCACAGTGGATCATCTTCGCGCCGGCGTCTTGCACCTGACCCGGTCCGGCGTAGGCGACCGAGAGGACCTCACCCGACGCCTTCGGACCCATCAGATACACCGACGGGTACTTCATGGTGAGACGCGAACCGATGTTGCCGTCAATCCACTCGACGTGCGCTTCGGCTTCGGCCCGTGCGCGCTTGGTCACGAGGTTGTACACGTTGTTCGACCAGTTCTGGATGGTGGTGTAGGTGATGCGCGCGCCGGGCAGGGCGACGAGCTCGACGACCGCGGAGTGCAGGGAGTCAGTCGAGTAGACCGGCGCCGAGCAGCCCTCGACGTAGTGGACCTGCGAACCCTCGTCGGCGATGATGAGCGTTCGCTCGAACTGACCCATGTTCTCGGTGTTGATACGGAAATACGCCTGGAGCGGCTGGTCGACGTTGACGCCGGGTGGCACGTAGATGAACGATCCGCCGCTCCACACCGCGGAGTTCAACGCGGCGAACTTGTTGTCGTTTGGCGGGATGACCGTGCCGAAGTACTTTCGCACCAGATCGGGATACTCGCGTACCGCGGTGTCCATGTCACAAAAGAGGACGCCCAGGCGCTCGAGGTCCTCGCGGTTGCGATGGAACACCACCTCGGATTCGTACTGCGCGGTGACGCCGGCTAAGTACTTGCGCTCCGCTTCGGGGATGCCCAAGCGTTCGTAGGTGTTCTTGATCTCGTCGGGGAGGTCCTCCCAACGGTCGACCTGATTTTCGGTCGGCTTGATGTAGTAGTAAATGTCGTTGAAGTCGAGGTCCGGCATCCGATCGGCGAACCAGGGCACCATCGGCTTCTTTTCGAACTTCTTGAGCGCGCTGAGACGAAAGTCCAGCATCCATTTGTCTTCGTTCTTGATGCCCGACATCTCACGGACGATGGCTTCGTTGATGCCCTTCTTCGGCTTGAAGACCGGAATCTGATCGTCGGACCAGCCCAACTGGTACCGGCTGAAATCCAGATTGTCAACAGACATCGCGCTCCTTTGGAATAATCCCTATCTCCATAGTACTAACTCGGGATCGAGACATGCCAGCAAATAAAGCAAAATAGAGCGGTGCCCACTCCCCCTACCGTCCCGCCACGTCCCTTTGCTATCTCGCGTCACGGCGATGTCCGAGAGGACCCCTATTACTGGTTGATGGACCGCGAAGACGAGTCCGTCCTCGCCCACCTGCGCGCCGAGAACGAATTCCTCGCAGCGAGCTTTCGCGAGCTCAAGCCCCTCGAAGACGAACTGTTCGAAGAGATCAAGAGCCGCATCGAAGAGACCGATATCTCCGTGCCGGTTCGAAAAGGGGCGTGGTGGTACTTCGAGCGAACTCGCGAGGGACTGAACTATCCGCTCAGTTGTCGCGTGCGCGCCGTCGGTGAGGATCTGACGCCACCGGACATCGATCCCTCGACCACGCTCGCCAGCGAACAGGTGATCCTCGACGAGAACGAAGAGGCCGGCGACAGTGACTACTTCTCGGTTGGCGTTCTCGCCGTGAGTCCCGACGATGACTGGGTCGCGGTCGGGACCGACTTCGACGGCGACGAGCTCCACCGTGTCACGGTGCGACCCTTGGCCGGTCAAGCCGGCGTTGACGACGTGCTCGAGGACGTCTACTACGGCTTCGCGTGGGCGACGGACAGTCGACACTTCTTCTACACGCGAGTCGATGACGCCCAGCGACCGTTCCAACTCTGGCGCCACGAACTCGGCGCCGACACGAGCACCGACGTGCTCGTCTTTCAAGAGGACGACGCGCAGTTCAATCTTTCGGTCGGGCGCAGTCGCGACGACGCGGTCATCGTCGTGCAACTGGGATCGTCCATGACGACGGAGATGCATTATCTCGCGGCCGATGATCCGACGAGTCAATTGACCTTGCTCGAGGCCCGTCGTCACGGCATCGAATACGGCGTCGAACACTTCGTGGATGAACGCGGCGTCGCGTGGTGGTTGAAGGTGACCAATGAGGGAGCCACCGACTTTCGACTCCTGGCCCGCCACGTCGACGGCGACCATTGGCGCGAGGTGATCCCCGAACGTCCCGGATCACGCCTCGACGGCGTGGACGCCTTCAAATCGTTCCTCGCGATCAGCGAGCGACACGACGGCAGCGCAGCCGTCCGTTACGTCACGACCCTGAGCGACGCGGACCCTTTCGGCGACGACCTGCTCGGACGTTCGAACGTGGTCGAGGGACCGACGAGCCCGAGCACCGTGTCCCTCTCGGCGAATCCGAACTTCGACACGCCCCAACTTCGGGTGTCGATCACCTCGCTCGTCACGCCTCGATTGGTCGCCGACGTCGTGATCGACAACGGCGAGGTGATCGTTCGCAAACAACAAATCGTCCTCGGTGACTACGACCCGGCGCAGTACGTGACGGGCCGAGTGTGGGTGACGGCGAGCGACGGCGTGCGCGTACCGGTCTCCGTCGTCGCGCGCCACGACCTCCTCGACGTGGGCGCTGACGGAGCACTGCGGGCGCGCACGGCCTCACCGTTCATGCTCTACGGCTACGGCAGTTACGAGATCTCGATCGATCCCTCGTTCTCGTCACTGCGACTCTCGCTGCTCGAACGCGGCGCCATCTTCGGAATCGCCCATATCCGCGGGGGCGGTGAGATGGGACGCTCCTGGTACGAGATGGGCAAACTGTCCCAGAAGCCGACGACCTTCAGTGACTTCGTGTCCGTCGCGCGACAACTCATTCGTGACGGCTGGACGACGAAGGAGCAGCTCGCGATCCGTGGCGGATCGGCCGGCGGTCTCTTGATGGGCGCCGTCATGAACTTGGCGCCCGAACTCTTTCGCTGCGTCATCGCCGACGTCCCGTTCGTCGACGCCCTCACCACGATGCTCGACGCGACGCTCCCGCTCACCGTCGGGGAGTGGGAGGAGTGGGGCAACCCCGACGTGAGCGCCACGGCCTATCGCACCATGAAGAGCTACTCCCCCTACGACAATGTCCTGGCCGCGAACGTCGACGGCACCCCACGGGTCTACCCGCACCTCTTCGCCTCGGGTGGACTCAACGACCCGCGCGTGGGATTCTGGGAACCGACCAAATGGGTCCTGAAACTTCGCGACGCCAACCCCGAGAACGTCGCCTACTTGAAGACCGAGATGGGAGCCGGCCACGGTGGCCCTTCCGGACGCTACGACGCCTGGCGCGACGAGGCCCAGGTTCTCGCGTGGACGTTGCGTGAGATCTCGGCGTTATGAAGAGACGAAGGACAACACCAGGGTCGCGGGGAGCGGTGACGGGAAGACGACCGGTTTCCCGTCAATCGTGACGCTCGCGTTCTTGGGCGCGCCGATGGTGATCGTTGAATCGCCGATCATCCGTAACGATTCGTGCGCGCCTTGTTGCACCGTGTTCTGCCATTCGAGGGTGCTGTGCGGACCCATCTTGTACACGGCCCAGGTCGGTCCGAGGGCACCGTTGACCGTGACCTGATAATTCGGAAGCGGCACCCGATACGTCGCGGTCTCGCCACTCGTCGACGTCGCGACGAACGACGCGGGCGTCGCCACGGTGGTCGTGGTCGTCGCGGGAGGTTTGGTCGAGGTCGTGGTCGCGCTCGAGCCAGGATTCGAATGCCGGTGTTGCAGGTACAAACCGAGTCCGCCCACGACGACGACGATGACCGCGGCGACGATGGCGACGCGAAGACCCGTGAACGATGCCTGACGGCGCGCCGATTTGGAGAGCGCCCACTGTTCGCTGTGACGCAGGTGCGTCGGCACCACGTCACCATCGCCGGGCATCTGGGACTCGCTGAAGACGTAGTCGCGATCGGTCTCCAGTCGCGGTCGAAGTGGCTCGGGCCGGCGTGGAGAATCGAGCGGGCCGTCGAGGAGGCGAAAGCCCTTCGACGGGGCGTAGGGTGACGGCGGCGGCGACATCAGACGTCGCTCGACCGGTCGCGAGAGTTCCCGGATTTCGTCACGCCGGAGCTTGCGGATTCGCAGCGCCGCCACCGCGACGACCAACACCACCACGACGACGACGGCGATCTTGAGCGCGAGCGCCATCAGCGTCTCGTTCGAAGGTCAACCGGACTGACGAGAGTCATCACGCCACGAAGCGTACCGAAGACTTCAGTCAGTCGAGGCTTGTGAATCCACCGCGATAGAAAACGAGCGGTACGCCGTGATGACTCAGGGCGTATTCCACGGCCACCACGACGACGTCGTGGTCACCTTGGGTCGAGACGAATTCGATCCGACCTTCGAGATGCGCGAGCGCCCCGTCGATGAGTGGCGCTCCATTGGGGGCCGGTGACCAGCCGATACCGGCGAATTTATCGGTCCCGGACTTACCGAAGACTCGGGCAATCGCTTCTTGATCGTCGGAGAGGATGTTGACCCCCACGACACCAACGTCACGCGCCCTGGGCCACGAGTGGCTCGCCGACACCGCCGAGAACGAGATCAACGTGGGTTCGAGCGAGAGCGCGCCGAAGGTCTGACAGGTGAATCCGACGGGCCCGTCGGGGGTGGCGGCGGTGACGACGACGACACCCGTCGCGAAGTGTCCGAGGACTTCTTTGAAGCGCGCGACGTCGATGGAACTCACGAGGTCGACACTACCGATGAGTCCGCGCACGCCGAGCGGCGAACGTCAGTCGCCGCTCAAGCGCACGACGCGTCCTCGTTGTTCGATAAGACCATCGGCGACGAGTCCCGCGATGAGTGATGCTCCACGATCCACGTCGACGCCCACGAGGCTCGCCAACAAGTGTTGCGTCGAGCGGGGACGCTCTCGAAGTTCCGCGAGGACTCGTCCGCGCGCCTGACGATCCGATCCACGAAAGGTTGGCTGCGGTCGCGACACGCCGGCGCTTCTCGGCGCGGGGTCGGGGCCGCCTTCACGGTTCCATTTGCACACGCGTGCCACGGGACAGGATTCGCATCGCGGTTTCGACGTGCAGTACTGCGCCCCGAGATCCAACATCGCTTGATTGAACGACGCAGTGTTGGAGCGCGGCAAGAGGGCGTTCGCTTCGACGCGCGCGTCGCGCACGCTCAGCGTTCGATTCAAGAGCGCGCGAGCGAGTACTCGACCGACGTTGGTGTCCACGACCGCGACGCGGTGGCCGAAGGCGAACGATCCAATGGCGTTCGCGCTGTATTCGCCAATTCCGGGTAGCCGCCGCAGGTCCGTCACCTGAGGCGGCACCTCCCCGTCGTACTCGTCGCTAATCATTTTCGCCGCGTCGTGCAGGGACTTCGCACGTCGGTGATAGCCGAGACCGCTCCAAAGACGCAGTACGTCAGATAAAGGTGCATCGGCACACATGGTGGGCGTGGGAAACGCTTCGAGGAACCGTGTCCACGGATCAATGACGCGCGTCGTCTGGGTCTGTTGCAGCATGACCTCACTTACCAACACGGCCCAAGGTTCCGCGTGGTGGATCCACGGCAGCTCTCGCTCGAGAGTCGCGGCGCTTCGACGCAGCGCCCTTCGAAAGGACGCGTGGTCGCTACGACCAGACGTCGCCACTGTACGGACGTTCCCGCGGCGGGGCGAACTCTCGCTTCCACACCATCACCTTGCGACGGAAGTAGCAGACCTCGAGACCGTCCTGATTGAAGCCCTTCGTCTCGACCACGACGATGCCCCGGTCGTTCTTGGACGTGGAAGGAATCTTTTCCAGGACCCTCGTCTCGGCGTAGATCGTGTCGCCGTGGAACGTCGGGTTGCGGTGGACGAGTGTTTCCACTTCGAGATTCGCGATCGCCGACCCGGAGACGTCCGGCACGCTCATGCCCAGGACCAGGGAATAGACCAGGTTGCCGACGACCACGTTCTTGTGGTGCACGGTCTCATGTTCGGCGAACCAGGCGTTGGTGTGCAGCGGATGATGATTCATCGTGATCATGCAAAAGAGGTGGTCGTCGGCCTCGGTGATCGTCTTGCCGGGCCAGTGTTTGTACACGTCGCCGACCTCGAACTCCTCGAAGTAACGACCGAAGGGACGTTCGAATGAACTCACGGGTCCATCTTCTCGCACGCCACGACCATGGCGACTTACTCTTCGACGCTGACTTGTAGTGCCGGACGGGTCGTGAACGACACGGTCGCTCCCGGCAACGAGTCGCCGTCAATCACCATCCGCCACGTGAAACGAGCGCCGTCTTGCAGGGGTATCGGCCCGAAGTTGACCGCGATCGGGACGTCGACGGGGGTGCCGACCGGCACGCCCTCGGGCGCCACCGCCGAGAAATCGCCTCGCACCTCGATGGGCTGCGGGCCGTCCGGCGTGTCGAAGCGGACCGGTTGCCCGTCGGCGTCTTCTAAAAACAACTCCCAGTGATGGCTGGCGTTGAATTCGTGCCAATCGACCATGACCTTGATCGCGACCGCCGACGGCGTGGGATCCGGCCCGGTCACCGACCAACCACCACCCAGGATGTAGAGCTTTCCGTCGGCCACTTGGGCCGAATCGGCGAGGAGCATCGTCACATTCACGCTTCGAGCCTAGGTCGCAACGACGTATTGCTCCCACCCGTTAAATTTCACGTATGACGGCTCCCCCACTCGATCACGCCCGCACCACCGAACTGGTTGCGCGTGCGCAGTCGGTGATCGACGGCGCGGTCGCTGCCCTGGGACGAGGCGGCGGCGTCGACGCGAACCAGAGCCTCGCCTACGACGTCGCGCACGCGTCGAGTGCGCTCGCCACGGCACGCGCGTCGCTCGACTACGCCCTCCGCGGCGAGGTCGAGTCCCAACTCGTGGCGGCCTTCGTCGCCCTCGCGTTGAGTGATCTCGCGACTCGCATACTCGGACGCGAATCACTCTGGGCCGTTCACGACGACTGGTACCGTCCCTTCGCCTCATTCGTTGCCACCTACCGTGATCCGAAATTCGTCGCCGACCTCGCCGAGAGCCCCGGTCCCCGTCACCTCGGCGAGGACTACCAAATGGTCGCCGACACCTTTCACCGCTTCGCCCTCGAGCAGGTACGTCCGCACGCCGAACACGTGCATCGGGCGAACGCCGACATCCCCGAATCCGTGATCTCGGGACTCGCGGAACTCGGCGGGTTCGGTCTCTCGGTTCCCGAAGAGTTCGGCGGCTTCGCGACCGGCGGCGAGTCGGAGTACCTCGGGATGGTGGTCGCGACCGAGGAACTGTCCTGGGGAGCCCTGGGTGTCGGTGGGTCACTCATCACGCGACCGGAGATCCTGACGCGTGCCCTCGTGAACGGGGGCACGCAAGATCAGCAGGAGCGATGGCTGCCCCGTCTGGCCTCGGGCGAAGTCTTGGCGGCCGTCGCCGTGACCGAACCGGATTTCGGCAGCGACGTCGCGGGGGTCACGACGAGCGCAACGAAAACGGTGGGCGGCTGGCTGATCAATGGCACCAAGACGTGGTGCACGTTTGCGGCGCGCGCCGACGTCTTGATGCTGCTGGCGCGGACCGACGCCGATCGCGGTGCGACGCACCGGGGCCTCTCGTTGTTCTTGGTGGAGAAGGAGCGAGGCGACAGCGAAGGCTTCGTTCTCACCCAGGGGGCGCACGTGGGTCCGGGCCACGGTGGCGGTCGACTCGAAGGCCGACCCATCGACACGATCGGTTATCGAGGCATGCACTCCTACGAACTGGCCTTCGAGAACTGGTTCGTGCCCGACGCCGACTTGGTCGGTGGTGACGAGGGTCTCGGTCGCGGCTTCTACTTCCAGATGGCCGGATTCGAAAACGGGCGACTTCAAACGACCGCGCGGGCCGTCGGTGTCATGCAGGCCGCGTACGAAGCGGCACTCGAGTACGCGCGAAATCGCGTGGTGTTCGGCGAGGCGATCCTCAACTACGAACTGACGCGCGTCAAACTCGGCACGATGGCCGCCATCATCCAGTGCGCGCGTCAGTTCTCGCTCGAGGTCGCGCGCGAGATGGGCCGCGGCGGCGGGGCCCTCGAGGCCTCGATGGCCAAGGCCTACGTCTGTCGCGCGGCCGAGTGGGTCACGCGCGAGGCCATGCAGATCCACGGCGGGATGGGCTACGCCGAGGAGTACGCGGTGAGTCGCTACTTCGTCGACGCGAGGGTTCTTTCGATCTTCGAGGGGGCCGACGAGACGCTCTGTCTGAAGGTGATCGCGCGCCGGTTGCTCGAAGAACTACCGGCCTGAGGACCTAGTCGGCGGCGAAACCGTAGGCCGGGCCCGCGTAGTCACCTCGCGGATCGTCGTCGCCGAGGGAGCGCTCGGCACCGTCCAGGATTGCGATTTCGGTCGGTCGCAGCTTCGAGCCCCACTTCTCCTCGACGTGGCCGTAGCGCCAAAAGAGCACGGCGCCCAACCACGTCACGACGAACATGCCGACGATGATCAATCCGGCGGTGTTGATGTTGAAGCTCGACATCGTTCGCCAGAACGCTCCCTTCCAGTGGAGCTCGTGGGGCAGCAGACCTAGGACCTCGATCGCGCCGATGAAGAAACAGATCGCAACCGACAGCCCGGTGATCGCGAGGTTGTAGAAGATCTTGCGCACGGGATTGAAGAAGGCCCAGCCGTAGGCGACGTTCATGAACAAACAGTCGATCGTGTCCATGAGGACCATGCCCGCCGTGAAGAGGATCGGCAGGCACATGATCGAATACCACGGCAGATGCTGGGCCGCGTAGAGCGCCGTCGTCGCGAGCAGCGCCACTTCGGTCGCGGTGTCAAAGCCCATGCCGAACACGACTCCCACGGGGTAGAGCTTCCACTCTTTGTTGATCGAGCGCATCCAGCGACCGAAGAATCGGAACATCAGCCCACGATTCTGCAACTGGGCCTCGAGTTCGGCTTCGTCGTAGGTACCGTCGCGCATGGAACGAAAGACGCGCATGATCGCGGCCAGGATCACGAGGTTCATCGCCGCGATCAAGAAGAGGAACGAGGCCGAGACGACTGTGCCGAAGACGCCACCGAACTGTTCCAGCCCGGAGTTGTTGTGCGACACGGCGTGAAAGACCGCCCGTTCGGCGAAGACCAGGCCGAGCCCGATCGCGACCACGATCGTCGAGTGACCCAGCGAGAAGTAGTAACCGAGGGTGAGTGGGCGACTCGTTCCTTCGACGCCGTGACGCTCGTTCAGGAGTTTGCGGGTGGTGTTGTCGATCGCCGAGATGTGGTCCGCGTCGAAGGCGTGGCGAAGGCCCAAGGTGTACGCGAGGATTCCGAGGCCGATGCCGAAACCCTTGTAGTGCCCGGGCAAGACGAAGGCGAAGAGGATGCCGAAGCCGATCACGTGCAGGGCGACGATGCTCGACAACATCCAGGTGATGGTGCGCCATTCGCGTGCGCTGAACGCGCGCTTCAGAGTTTCGTAGCGACTTCGCGGAGCCGTCAGTTCGATGATTGCCATGCGCTCGGAATTCCTTTATCACTTGCCCGGTGTTCGAAATTTCCTTGTTGCGAGTCACTCCTAATAAGGAATCTAGCGCCGGATGACGTGAAAAGATAGAGCGTCTTAGTTGAATTTCTGGTGATGCCGGTGAAACCAATGCCCTACTTCGGCGTGCGCTGCATCCCCGAACGCTCGCCCCGGGCCACGAAGGAGTTGGCTATCTTGGCCGAGGCTTCGTCGATCATCTCGTCGCCGAACATGACCGCTCCGGTGTGATCGGTCTCCGTGGCGACCCGGTAGGCGTCGAGGATGTCGAAGGACTTGTCGAACAGCGTCTGGCTCGGCGAGTAGACCTCGTTCAGGACGATCGCCTGGTCCGGCGTGAGCGCCCACTTGCCGTCGAATCCGTACGCCGCCGAGATCTCGGCGGCGTAGCGCAGCGCGTCTAAGTCACGCACCTTGAGGAACGGACCGTCGATCACGTGGAGGCCGTTGGCGCGCCCGGCCATCAAGATCTTGGCGAAGACGTAACTAAAGGGATTCGAAGGGTTGTCATGAATCGTCTCGTCGATCGTCGTCACCGGCATTCCGATCGACGCCGCGAAATCGGCCGGTCCGAAGACGATCGACTCCAACCGAGGCGACGCCGCACATATCTCTTCGACGTTGATGAGGCCCTGGGCCGTTTCGATTTGGGCTTCGATGCCGATATGGCCCGTCTCCAGGCCCGTGTTGCGTTCGACCTGGGTGAGAAGGAGGTCGAGCGCGATGACGTCCGAGGCCCGTTGCACCTTGGGCAGCATCACCTCGTCGAGACGGGGGCCGGCGCCGGCGACGACGTCGATCACGTCGCCGTAGGTCCAGGGGGTGTCCCACGCGTTCACCCGAACGCACAGCACCCGGTCATCCCATTCGAGGGTTCGGACCGCCTGGGCGACCTTGGCGCGTGCGGCGACCTTTTCGTTCGGGGCCACCGAGTCTTCGAGATCGAGGAACGAGAAGTCGGCCGTCGCGCTCGGCGCCTTGGCGAGGAAGCGATTCGAAGAGCCGGGGGTCGAGAGACAGGAACGACGCGGCAAACCTCGAGAACGTTTCGACATGCGCCGAGCCTATTCTCGGGCGACAAACTGTCCGAGCACGCGTCAGAATTACCTCATCCGTCGCATTCCGGAACGACCGCTGATCAGGTCTTAGGGAACTTCCCAGCACCTCGGGGCCGCACGGGAACGGCGGCAACCGGTAGCCTTAACCCGTGACTGACGTCGTGCGCATGGCGCCTCCGACGCTACGGCCAGCAAGGGAACTCAGGCGCTTCCGATGGATGTTTTCCATTTTGGCTGTGGTCGCAGTGTGTCTTGGCACTGTGACCTTCTCTTCGCATCTCGCGTCGGCTTCGACATTGAGCACCGACCGCGCCCGCGCCAACCAACTCCTCAAGCAGATCAATCGGATCGGCGCCCACGTCGACTACCTCGGCCAGAAGTATGACCTCGCCAAAATCAAGCTGAACAAGATCGCGAGCGAGATCCGTAACACCAAGGCCGACGTCGCCGTGATCAAGAAGAACGTCACCAAGGGTGATCAGCAGTTGCGCGCCGAGGCCGTATTCGCCTACGTCACCAACGGCGCGGCCGCGAGTAACAACCCCCTCTTCTCCAACAGCGCGGCCAAGATCGGGGCGACGAACGTCTACAACCAGTTGGCCCAGGGCAACGTCGCGGCCACCCTCTCGAACCTGAAGAACTACAAGATCGAACTGACCCAGGAGCGCAGCATCCTGGCGGGTGAAGTGGGCCGTGCGGCCAGCCTCACCCGCGCCGCGGCGAAGTCCTTCCACTCGGCCGACGTCTACCAAGCGACGCTGAATCACGCCCTGAGCCAGGTGAAGGGCAACATCGCCACCTTCATCGCCCAGGCCCAAGCGGCCGCGTCGGCCAAGACCGTGTCGTCGTTCAACGCGCAATCCCTCGCCGACGGTATCGTCAACCCGCCACCGGACTCGCGCGCGAACATCGCGATCAATGAG
Organism: uncultured Acidimicrobiaceae bacterium; assembly: GCA_937881055.1. GTDB lineage: Bacteria > Actinomycetota > Acidimicrobiia > Acidimicrobiales > RAAP-2 > RAAP-2. The sequence continues at coordinate 15,905 of CALGFJ010000197.1, forward strand.
GCGATGAAGTACCTGGGCACCTGGTACGTCTGGGGTGGCGCGAGCCACTCGGGCGTGGACTGCTCCGGGTTGATCATGCTGGCCTACCAGGCAGCCGGTATCGACTTCCCGCACTACTCGGGCGCGATGTACCAAGACACGATGCGCGTCCCGCTCGTCGACATTGAACCGGGTGACCTTCTCTTTTACGGCTACGACGGTGACCAGCACGTCGCGATGTACGTCGGTGGCGGCAAGATGATTGAAGCAGAAATGACCGGCACGCAGGTGCACATCGTCCCGGTTCGACTCGGATACGGATTCTTTGGTCTTGGTCGTCCGCGGGCCTAGCCGTGTCCGGCGTCCCCACTTCGTTTCACCTCGGTCACCTCGTCTTTCACACGTACGGGTTCGGTCTCGCCATCGCGGCCTACGTCTGTTTCCTCTACGCCCGGCGGCGCCTCCAGAAAGCTGAGTTCGACGTCCAGCCCTTCGGGAGGTTTGCGTTCTCCCTGATTGTGGCGGGTCTTCTCGGAGCGCGACTGGCCAACATCGCTACCAATTGGAACTACTACTCCGATCATCCCTCGCGCTGGATCGCCGTCTGGCAGGGTGGGCTCGCGAGTTTCGGGGGCATCGCCTTGGCGCTTCCCGTTGGTCTCTATTTGCAGCGACGATGGTGGCCCGAGAGTTCGCTCGCGCGCTTCACCGACGCGCTCGTGCCCGCGCTCATCGCCGGGTGGGCACTCGGACGCGTCCTCGGACCTCAGTTCATGGTGAATGGCGGCGGCCACCTCACCCATCAGTGGTTCGGCATCCACTACGCGGGCCAAGTGGGCAAGCGCGTGCCGGTCCCGCTCATCCAGGGAGCCGAGGATTCGATCTTGTGGCTAGGGCTGCTCGCTCTTGAGCACCTTCGCCCCAACCGTCGCGTCGGCGTAGTGACCGGCGTCGCGATGATCATCTGGGGAATCGTGCGTTCGCTCGACGAGCGACTCCTCCTCGGCCAAGAATCCCACAGCGGTTCCCTCGGCGTTCAGATCGCGGGGGCGGTCCTGGCGCTCGCGGGCGCGGCACTTCTCGTGCGCCAACTTACAGTTGCGCGTTCCACTCCGGATCGCTCAGTCGACCCACACGCTCCAGCGACTCCGTAGGAGCGACGTTCAGCGCGACGCGGGCGTCATCGACGTAACACACGTGATCCAAGCCGAGACGGCGCCACGCCTGCAAGACCTTGCGCGTCGGCGCGGGACTCGAATAGATAGGGCGGATGAGCAGGGCATCAGCGCTGGCGGCCACGACGAGGGCCGGGCGCTCCTTGGACTTTTGCTCCGGCACCGAGGGATCCGTGGCGTCAAAGGGCACCTCGACGATGACGACGTTCCCGGCGAGGGGATGCTCGGAATCGAAGCGCTCGAGTTCGGCCGGCGTGAAAAGAATCCGCCGCCGCGTTTCACTCGGACCTTCGGCTCCATCGCGTCGCTCACGGGGCGCCTCGCGCGTTTTCGGCATCGGTTTGGTCTTGGTGGGTCTCGGCGGACGCTGTGACGAGGGTCCTCGCTTGCGCTTCTTCTCTTCCTCGCGTCGGCGACGGCGTTGCTCCTTCACCTCGGGGTCGGTCTCCTTCGGTGCGACCGGTGCTGACGGGAGAGCGACCTCGGGCAGTTCGGGCAATACCAGATCCGCTCGTTCTTCCAGAAGTCGCCGACAGTGAGGGGCCGCCGGGAACTCTTCGGCGATGGCGAACGCCAATACGGCGACGACGTCGTCGACCGACGAACCATCACTTATGACCGTGTCGATCGCCGCACAGAGTTGTTCGAAATTCGGCGTATCGGCGTGCTCCCCCAATGCGACGATGATCTTCTCCAACGGCGCCGTGGCGAGTAGCTCGAGCAAGGCAGAGATGGCGGCAATCGGCGCCGTCGCGGCGAACGTCGTGACGTCGTGACGTTGTTGGAGATTTCGCAGCGGTATACCAACGACGGCACTTATCTTCGCGTGCCCACGTAGGTCGAGTCCGTCAACGGCCGTGAAAATCGTTGACTCGCTGATCTTCAACAGCGCTCGACGCGAGATTTCCGCCGCATTACCCGTGATCGGGGGCATGTACACTCACCTTTCGAACGCGCCGGTGACCAGAGGACATAGTGCACGCTACCGCGATGAATCGCAGACCAACTCCCAGACTCTCTGCGGTGCCCATCGACCTTAAGATGATCAGGCACGCGTCGGTGGACTTTCGTTAGGGCGCCACAACGCCTCTGAGACTGCACGGGCCGAGTGCCCAAACTTCAACCTCGCCGCACCACGGCTCACTCCATTCGAACCTCTGCGTTGAGTCGATCAACTGCTCGCCGGCGACGGGGAGCGACTAGATCAATGGGTCGGACTCCTATTTGCCAGCGATTTTTCGTATCTCTTCGTCCATGCCCATGAAATCTTCAAGGGACACGGCACGCTGGGTCGTCAGCACGAATGCTCCTCGACGCGTGATCGCCAACGCCGACTTGAGGGCGGCGTCCTCATTCGGGTACTCGGTCACGGTGAAGAGGCACGAGTCGGTCGTCAGGACGTACTGCGCCTTGACCTCGCCACCACACGCGGTGACGATGCCCAGCGCGGCCACTTGTTCGGCAGTCTGATCCTCACTACTCATTGAACCCCACGCTGGCGAAAACGTCAGCTTCGACGCACTTAGATGTGCCATCTTCGTAACCCCCACTTCGTTCCGGTCGATCTGACCGAGTATTCACTCTTAGCACTTCAGTGAGGAGCGGGCAATGGGCCGTAGTTCTATTTGATTCGAGGCCCAGGGGTGAGCTGCCACAATCACGATGTCGTAGTAAGACGAAACCATGTGGACTGGACACGTTCGCCCGATGAGGAGATTGATTGCGTCGCTCGCGATCGTTGGGATTCTCGTAACCGGATTCGGCGTGCCCGTGGGAGCCGTTTCGAAGAATGGTCATCTCACTGGCTCCTTGAGATTGTCGCCCGGAACTGAAGTATCGGTTGCGGTGGCCAAGGCAGGGCTTCCAATCGCGGGCCGCGTGGTCCTCAGGTCATCGGAAGGTCGAGCAACAGTGATTGGGGTCGGAAAGTCGGGACGGTTCTCGCTCAACTTGCGACCCGGCACCTACACCGCGTTTGGGGGCCCACCGGGATGGTTCCCCGAGTGCCGTGCGAACGACGGCACTGCGTTCAAGGTTACGGTCGGTCACACCTTGAAGATCGAAGTCTGGTGTGTGGCGATGTAGTCGCGGTTGCGTCACCGGAATCACGCCAGCCGTATTCTGCAATTCCAACTGCCCGCTCCGAAACTGGACAACTCACCGAGTGGAGTCGACGGAGTTATTGGAGCAAGTGCTTGGCAATCGTGCGCCGACGTTCTCATGGAGAATCAATTTATTATCCTTAGAGGACGCGAGATTCCAGGAGCGCTTTGAAATTGTCCGTGGAAGTCTCAAAGAGGTTCTTGGAAAGTCGGACGATTACGGGTTCAGCGATCTTGAAGAAACCACGACTTTCACCTCGGAAATTGGACGTAATTCGAGTACCGCCCGCCACGGTCTCCAGCGTGTTCTCGACTTCAAGGTAAAACGGTCCTGATAAGGACTTAGAGCTGTACTTCGTGCCCGGCACGAACTCAGTCACCTCCGAATCCGATTCAAAGACTCGCCCGAGAAATTTCCCGACGTAGACCATCGTGCTGCCAGCCTGGATCGGTGCACCTTTCGTCCATCGCACCTCGATCACACTGGGATTCCAATCCGGAATTCTGTCGAAATTCACGAGCGCAGCAAAGACTTCCTCCGCCGGACGTTCGATATCGCGCACGATTTGGAATTCGTTCATCAACAACCTCCTCGATTCGTACCCACGACGGGTTCACCGGCGGGGAGAGCATGACCACTTGTCAACTCCACGTTCAATGCTTAGTGTGGCCCATTCGAAGTGGGCAGTCGAGGTGGGTGCCCACACAATCTCTACTCGTGTCAACACGCCTTTTCTCAAGAATCGGTGTGGTCAGTTCTACTCATCTCGAGCCGAAAGATACTCGGCGGAGCGCTTCACGAGAAGTAGTGGCCCAAAGGTCATAACCGCGGCGAGGCGCTGAGCGACGGGAATATTCCGAGGAATTCCTACTTGAGTAGGTGCTTGGCGATAACCACGCGCTGGATTTGATTTGTCCCCTCGTAGATTTGCGTGATCTTCGCATCGCGCATGAATCGCTCGACCGGGAACTCCTTCGTGA
>CALGFJ010000198.1 GCA_937881055.1 uncultured Acidimicrobiaceae bacterium
CCTCGTCGTACGGGTGACGGTCGTCAGTCGTGAAGTAGCGGCGGATGCCAATTCCTAGTCGCTGAGGTGCGATAGCCATATCAATCTCTCTTTTCTTGCCGAAACCGACACTACGAATATGCCCCTGGCGACGCCGGAGTCGGGAGGTCTAGTTTACTACCCTTTTCCCCCACGGCCACAAGATGTAGTGGTCAAACCACTTCTCGTCGCAAGATGCTGTGTCATTACAGCACTGTAATTACACCGAGTCAACTCAATTTTGGTTGTTTTTGGAACAATTATTTTAAGCCCAGTGATCTACCCAAAAACTCGCGGGTATCTCACTAGCCTGACGCCGGTGGAACTGGTTCTCGCCGTCGACGCCGGCACCTCGGGGGTGCGTACCGTGGCCTTCGATCGCTTCGCGACGGTCCAGGACTCCTCCTATCGCGAGTTGACCCAGCACTTCCCTCGACCCGGCGAGGTCGAACACGACGCGAGTGAGATCGCTGCTCTCTGCGTCGCGACGCTGCGCGAGGTCGCCGGGCGAGCGCGCGCCAAAGGACACGACGTCGTCGCGCTCGGGATCACCAATCAACGAGAGACGACCGTCGCCTTCGACCGCGAGACCGGTGAACTCGCGCACCGCGCCATCGTCTGGCAGGACCGACGAACGGCCGACTACTGCGACGAACTCGACGCTCGCGGCGAGACGCCGTTGGTGCGTTCGACGACGGGCCTCGTGCTCGATTCGTACTTCTCGGCGAGCAAGATGCGGTGGTTCCTCGACCATGGATTTATGGACGGCCTCACCGCACCGAGCTTCGCGACGGTCGACTCGTGGTTGGTGTGGTGGCTCACCGGCGGCGTCGACGGCGGCGTCTTCGCGACCGAAGCCTCGAACGCGTCGCGAACGATGTTGATGGACCTCACGACGTTGCAATGGTCGGCGCCGATGACGACGTTGTTCGACGTCGATCCCGCGATGCTCGCGGTGATTCAACCGTCGCTCTCCAGGTTCGGTACCGTGAGCGCGCGCGTGGTCCCCGAACTGGCCGGCGTCGCGATCACCGGGATCCTCGGTGACCAGCAGTCGGCGCTGTTCGGCCAGGCCTGCTTTAACCCCGGGGTCGTGAAGGCGACCTACGGCACCGGCGCCTTCATCCTCGCCAACGTCGGCGACGAGAGCCCCGGCGTCTTCGACGGCCTGATCACGACGCTCGCCTGGGACCTCGGTGACGTGGCGCCCCCGACGTACGCCGTCGAAGGCGCGGCCTTCGTCGCTGGCGCGGCCGTGCAGTGGTTGCGCGACGAGATGGGTTTCATCGACGATTCAGCCCAGCTCGAAGCACTCGCGATGAGCGTCGCCGACAGCGCCGGCGTGCAGTTCGTGCCGGCCTTCAGCGGACTCGGCTCGCCCTTTTGGCGCAGCGACGCGCGCGGGTCGCTCAGTGGGCTGAGCCGCGGTGCCGGGCGCGCGCAGATCGCGCGCGCCCTGATCGAAGCGCTGGCCTATCAGGTTCGCGCGATGACCGACGCCTTCGGTGACGGTGGCATCACGCTGCACGAACTGCGCGCCGACGGTGGCGCGGCGGCCATGGATCTCCTGATGCAACTCCAGGCGACCAACTCGCGACTCCCGGTGCTGCGAAGTACGTCCCTGGAGGCGACGGCGCGCGGCGCGGCGACGCTCGCCGGTCTCGGCGTCGGTCTGTGGTCCTCACTCGATCAACTGAGCGAACTGTGGACCTTCGACCAAAGATTCGAGCCGGAAGATCCGCTCTTCGTCGACCTCGGCTACGCCGCGTGGCGTCGCGCGCTCGAACACGCCTGAGAGGTAACTTCGATCAACGTCGATCGGAGAGTCATGAAGGAATACAACGCCGAGGTGGTGCGCGAAGGACTCGGATTCGGCGAGGGACCACGGTGGCATGACGGACGACTGTGGTACTCGGACTTCTATCGGCACGGCATCTTTTCCATGGCGGCCGACGGATCCGACGAAGTCCTCGAACACGAGGTCCCGACGCAGCCCTCGGGACTGGGGTGGCTGCCCGGCGGTGACTTGCTGTGCGTGTCGATGACCGATCAAAAGGTGCTTCGCTTTCACGATGGTGAGGTGACGACGTTCGCCGACATCAGCGAATACTGCGTGTTCTGGGCGAATGACATGGTCGTCTCGCCCACCGGCTACAGCTACGTCGGCAACTTCGGCTTCGACCTCGACGCTCGTTTGGCCGAACTGGGCGTCGAACGCTTCATGGCCGAACCGCCGCCCTCCACGAATCTGGTGGTGCTCGGACCCGACGGCGTGATCGTCCAAGTCGTGCCCGACATGGACTTCCCCAACGGCACGGTGATAACCCCCGACGGCGCGACGCTGATCATCGGCGAGACCTTCGGCTCGAAGCACACGGCCTTTGACATTGGCGCCGACGGCACCCTCGCGAATCGACGGGTGTGGGCCCCGCTCGAAATGGCGGCCACCGACGGGATGTGCCTCGACGCCGAGGGCCAGATCTGGTTCGCCAACGCCCTGACGCACCAGTGCGTGCGCGTTGCCGAGGGCGGCGAGGTCACCGGGACCGTGCACTGCTCCCAACGCGCGTTCGCGTGCATGCTCGGCGGCGACGACCGACGCACGCTCTTCGTCATGACCGCGGGGTCGAGTGACCGCTTCGAGATCGCAGAGCGCACCGAGGGACGCATCGAAGCTGTCCGCGTCGACGTCGCGGGCGCCGGCACCCCGTGACGATCACGTGACCGCGGAGCCCCGGTTCAGCCCAGTTTGGTGAGCGCCCGGCGCAGATTGCGAATCGCTTGGGCGGTGCGCAGTTCGTTCTCGATGAGCGCGAATCGTACGTGTCCGTCACCGCCCTCGCCGAAGCCGACGCCGGGACTCGTCGCCACGTCGGCCTCTTCGATGAGGAATTTGGCGAACTCCAGTGAGCCCATCTCGCGATACGGCTCGGGCATCGGCGCCCAGATGAACATCGAACCCCGCGGTGGCGTGACGTCCCAACCGATGCGGTTCAGTCCTTCGACCAACGTGTCGCGACGCGACTGGTAGATGACGCGAAGTTGCTCGGGGTACTCGGTCGCCTCGTTCATCGCGACGATGGCCGCGATCTGGACCGGCTGGAACGTCCCGTAGTCGAGGTAGCTCTTCAGCTTCGTCAGGGCCGCCACGATCTCGGCGTTGCCGACGAGAAATCCGACGCGCCACCCCGCCATCGAGAAGGACTTGGTGAGCGTGTAGAGCTCGACGCAACACTCCTTCGCGCGCGGCACCTGAAGGATCGACGGCGGCTTGTAACCGTCGAAGCCCAGGTCGGCGTAGGCGAAATCGTGACAGACGATCAACTCGTGCTCGAGGGCGAAGTCGACGAGTCGCGTCATGAAGGCCAGATCCACGCACGCACTCGTCGGGTTGTGCGGGAACGAACAGATCAGCACGCGGGGCTTCACCGCGGCGTTCTCCCACGCCAGGACCAGTCCCTCGAAGAAGTCGTCACCGGGATCGTTCGTCGTGGCGCCGGGGTCGTGCATCGGCACGGTGATCACCGTGGCCCCGGCGAAGCCGGGACCGGCCAAGTGGATCGGGTAGCTCGGGCTCGGTACGAGGGCGCTGTCGCCCGGACCGAGCAACACCCACATGAGGTGCGTCAGTCCCTCCTTGGCACCGATCGTCGTGACGACTTCGGTGTCGGGGTCCAGGTCGACGTCGAAGAGGGCCTTGTAGCGCGAGGCGATCGCGAGGCGAAGATTGGGAATGCCGCGCGAGGCACTGTAGCGATGGTTACGCGGGTTGTTCGCGGCCTCGGCCAACTTCGCGACCGCGACGTCGGGACTGGGAAGATCGGGGTTTCCGAAACCGAAATCGATGACGTCGCGACCGTGTGATCGCGCCTCGGCCTTCAGTCCATTGATCTGAGCGAAGACGTAGGGCGGCAGGCCGTTGACGCGACGGAATTCCATCTAGAGATGGTAATCGTCGTGCGCGTCACGCCACTGTCGCAGCGCCTCGACGTCGACGTCGGGTGCGAATACCGCCCACGTCGCGCCCGCGTCACGGATCGCGTTCAAGGTCGACGGAAGGTCCGGCGGCACCGGACCGGCCCAACTCACGGCGCCCGAGATCGACATCTCTCGCACTCGTTGCGGCGACGCGTCCCAGAGATTGATCGTGGCGCCGACGTCACGAGCCACACGATTCGTCTCGTCGTTACCCGCGCCGAACCAGATCGGCATTCGTTTCTCTAATTCGCGCGCCGTCTCGGCCATCAGCGCCCGACGTTCGTCGGCGCGGCGTACCGCTATGTCGTAGGCCTCGTTCTCCGCGGCCGACAGTTTGTCCCCCGATCCGAGGGCGCAGATCACGCGCGATGGAGCCAGGCGTTCGAGCGTGAGGAATTCCTCGACGAGGTGCGCCGTTCCGACGAGTCCGACCCGTGCGACGAGGGGCGCGACGATGACGTCCTCGTGACGTCGCGCCACGGCCGCGAGCAGCGCGAAGGGCGCGAGCGACGGTCGCGTCGGCGAACCCATCGGCCAGAGGTGGTCGTAGGCGAAGAGGCCGTCGACGCCGGCGTCGACGGCCTGGGCGGCGAAGGCGAACGCGTCGTCGGCGCCGTATCGAAACGTCGGCAGGAGGACGCCCAGCTTCACGACGAGCGTTCGAAGGCGACGAGGGCGGCGCCCATCGCGCCCGAGCGTGGTCCGAACATCGACGGCGTCACGGTGATCGCCGGACGAGCGCGGTGCCCCTCGACGAGGTCACTGAGATACTCCCGGGCCGACGGCAGGACGAGGTCCGAGGCGATCGACAGTCCCCCGCCGATGACGAAATGGCCGCAGTCGAGTATCGCCGCCAGGTTCGCCAGGCCGAGCGCCAGCCACCACCCAATCTCCTTCATCAAGACCACCGCCTCGTCGAGGTTCTGCGCGGCGGCGGCCGTCACGTCCTCGGCTCGCACCGCGGCGGCGTTGCCCCTCTGGGCGACGAGCGTCGGGAGTCGACCCTCGATGGCCGCCTCGCGCGTGAGACGATTCAGTCCCCCACCCGAGGCGTAACGCTCCCAGCAGCCGTGGCCCCCACAAAGACAGGCGGCGCCGCGCGCGACGACGACCATGTGACCGATCTCGCCGGCGAAGCCGCTGCGCCCGCGAACGAGATTGCCGTCGGCGAAGACGCCGCCTCCGATACCGGTGCCGAGCGTCACCATGACGAAGTCGTCGATGCCGCGCCCGGCGCCCCATTCGTGTTCACACAGCGCCGCGCAGTTGGCGTCGTTCTCACAAAAGACCATGGAACTCGCGAGCGACGCTCCGAGCAACGCCCCGATGTCCGCGCCCGACGCCGAAAGGAGATTCGGGGCGTAGACCAAACGTCCGTCGCGGCGCATCATGCCGGGCAGTCCGATGCAGACCGGCAACGACGCGGGATCGAGGCCCTGGCGCGCGCTCAGGTCATTGATCAACTCGGTCACGACCTCAGCCGTCGGTGTGCCGACGTTGTCACTTTCGAGGTGCGGCGTCGGGGCCTGCGCCTCGCCGAGGACCCGTCCGTCGCGCGCGACTAAGAGCGCGAGCGCTTTCGTTCCACCGACGTCAACGCCGATCGCGACGTCGATCATTGCCGTCGCTCGGCCTGCGCCTTCAGCTCGCGAAGGGCCTGGGTCTGGATGCGATAGGCCGCCCGGGACTTGATGAAGGTCGGGATCGGCACGAGCAACTCGACCTCGAGGTCGTAGGTGACCTTGGTCTCGTCACCGTCGGCTTCGAACGTGTAGCGACCATTCAACGTTTCCGTGAGGTCACCTTGGATCTGACGCCACGAGAGCTCCCTCGGCGCCTTGGAATAGTCGTAGTGCAAGGTGTACGTCGTCGAACGTCCGAAGGCCGCCGCCCGGAACTCCACCTCGAGACCCCGTCCCTGTTCGTCGCGCGACACGACGTCGATGCGCTTCAAGTCTGAGACCCAGTCGGCGTAGTGCTCGAAGTTCGTGACGACCGCGTAGATGGTCTCGGGCGATGCGTTGACCGTGATCGACTCCGTGGCTCGTTGTGTCACCCCACCTCCTCGCTCTAACCCTAGGGCAGACGTTCTGTGATCCCAAAGTGGTCGAACGGTGCGAGTTCGACCGAAAGTCGCGCGGCCAAGGTGTCCCAATCGAATCGCTCGACGGCCGCGGCCCGTGAGGCCCGGCCAAAGGCGCTGCGACGATCGCCGTCCTCCATCAACGCGCGGATCGCCTTGGCGAGCAGGTCGGCACTACGCGAGTTCGCGACGACGAATCCGGTCACGCCGTTTTCAACGGCCTCGTGACTGCCGCCCGAGCGTCCCGCGACTTGCGCGACGCCCGTGGCCGCCGCTTCGACGAAGACAATCCCGAAGCCCTCTTGTTCGAGACCGAGCCAGCGGCTGCGACAGTCCATCACCATGAGGTCACTCGCGCCGAGCCAGTCGCTCAAGTCCTCGTCGGGGACGCGACCGAGGAACGTGACCGGTGCTCGGAGGCGCTTCGCGAGAGTGTGCAGGCGCTTGGCGTCGCGTCCCGAGCCACCGATGGCGACGTGCAGATGCGGGTACTGCTCCTTCAGCCGAGCGGCCGCGCGAATCAGCGTGTCCATGCCCTTACGCGGCACGAGTCGGGAGTACGAGCTGACGAGGAACGCGTGCTCGTCGAGACCGAGCGATTGGCGCACCTCGGCGCGGCGCGCGGGATCGAGCGGCGTGAAGCGCCCCGTGTCGACACCGGGCGTCACGATGACGATCGGCGGCGCGTACTCGGCTGTTATTCGTCGGACCTCGGACTCCGGGTACGACCCGGCGCACACCACGACCGTGGCGTGTGTCAACACGTAGCGAAGCGACGAGGCGACGATAGGGATTCGCCCGGGCACGGTGACCTCGGCGCCGTGCACGACGACGCCGTAGGGAACCGAGAGACGCGGGCCGAGTAACCCGAGGGGCCACGCCGGGTCGAGCAGGACCAGGTCGGGTCGGTGGCGCTCGATCGCCGATTCGATGGCCCGTTTCGTGCGCCCCGAGGGGAAGAAGAGCGTCGTGGCGGGGATTCGTTCGACGAGGATCTCCGAGGTCTCGTCGAACGCTGCGGCGTTGGAATCCGACGTCGCGGTCAGCACGACCGCACGCTCCGGCTCGAGCCGACGCCACAGTTCGTGGAGGTAAACCTGGATTCCGCCGGTTTTAGGCGGGTAGTCGTTGGTCACCAGCAAGTGACGAGCCATAGGACCAAACTAGTCAACGCGCGATGCTCGAATTACTCCACGCGCGCGGCACGGTGTTGGAATTTCAGTCGCGGCATCATTCCCTGGGACGTGAAGAGTTGGACGACATCGGCCTCGTCGGCGGTCATCACGAGTTCGTCGGGTTCTTCACCGAGCACGAAACTGACCAGACAGTCACTGCAGTCCGGCGTTCCACGGCGCACGCAGTCATTGCAGCTGATTGAAAGTTCGATCTCGTTGTTCATTGTGGCACCCTTCACTCTTCACAACTCTGCACGGCGACTGTGACACGTCAGGCGTCGAGATACGTCGCGATCTCGGCGGCCACTTGCGAAGGACCAAAGAGAACACCTTCGGTGAGCACTCGACGGGCGACCGGATCGATCAACACGTAGAACGGGGGCGACCGGACGTCGAGGAGTCGAAAGGCCTCGGGCGATACGAACACGGGCTGGACGGCGTCGATCCATTCGGAGGACCCGTCGTCATCTGCGCTGATGATGAGAAGGGGCACGCGAAACTGGTCGAGGTCGGAATTGATGAACTCTCGACAGCCGTCACAGTCGGACTTGATGGCGACGATGAGGGTCGTCTCAGAGAACGCCACGTCGACGTCGACGCCGTCGGACCAGTGGCCGCTCAGTGAATCGGGCGCGACGCGCTCGCGCGGCCGGTCGAATGACCGTGCATTGAACTCAGACGTCACTGGATTCGACGATTGGTTCGACCGCGCGTCCGTGACCACACCAGCGACACGTCACCGAGTCAATGCTCTTCGCGATGATCTCCGGTTCCTCGACCGTCAGATCACCGCCGACGGTGAAGTGGTGGAAGGACCGTATGGACGTCGTCTCCACGACATCGAATCGCGTGAGGTTCCCGCAAGCGGTGCATCGATAGCGACTAGTCACAGTGTCACGGTACTTGGAGAATGCAGAAGTCATTCAAACGTCGAACGGTTACCCCGGCGACGGGGTCGCACTTCGTAGTCAATGGGTTCCGGGTCGTCGTAACCGAATACCGTGTCGAACGGAACCGGGTCGATCTGGTTGCCGGCCCGCTCGGCGTCGATGAGCCGCACGAGTGCCCCGGGGTGACGGAGCTTTCCGATCACTATCGAGCCACCATTGGTTTCGAGTACGACGACACCGCGCCGGGTGAGTCGCTCGGACACTCGCTGATCGACGCGCAACGCAATGACGTCACGAAGATCAACCGTGCTGCGATGGTGGCGCAGCACGCCACCTTCGACGACGATCCGCTCGTTCGTGATGTGCACCTTGTGCGAGCGCCATCGCCACGTGCGCGTCAGTGCAATCACGGCGAAGGGACCCGCAAAGATCAACGCCAATAACATCTCGTGTTCGTGTACCACGTGCACGTGTTGCGCACCAAAGATCACCAGCGCGAGCAGGACCACGCCAACCAGGCTCGGTCGCACGGTGCCCCGGGCGACGGGCGTCACCGAAATGATCCTCACCTCGCCGTCGCGCAAAATCAGTCGTGGGGCCATACCTTCCAGAGTAAGGACTCTTCGACCAGAAATCACAACATCGCGCGTGAAAGCCGTGTGAATTTCTCCTCAGACGTTGCGCATCTGGTGGGCGGCCATATCGAAATAGCCGTGCAACTCGTTGAACTGCTCGTCGCTCAGAACGGGGCGTTCCCTCTCGAGTGCCTTTGACATCGCGGCGAGCCAGGCGTCGCGCGCCGCACGGTTGATGCGAAAGGGGGCGTGACGCATCCGAAGACGAGGGTGTCCTCGCTCTTCGGAGTAACTCTTCGGTCCGCCCCAGTACTGCTCCAAGAACAACTCGAAGTGTCGCTTGGACTCGGTCAGGTCCTCGGGGTACATCGGTCGAAGGAGTTCGTCGATCTCGATCTCGACGTAGAAGTTCGAGACCAAACGCTGAAAGAACGCGTGACCGCCGACCTGGTCAAAGAACGTCGCTTCCACTCCGCCACGCTAATGGCGTGTTCTAGACTCTTTCGGTTCTCGTACGAGACGTGCGGGTGTAGCTCAATGGTAGAGCTCCAGCCTTCCAAGCTGGTCATGCGGGTTCGATTCCCGTCACCCGCTCCACCTCCAGCCGCGTCGTCTCCCAAGCATTTCTTTTCGAAGCTCAATTGGAGACAGAGACCCCGTGATGTGACCATTTCATTCCTTTTAATGTGGGCTTCATTAACGGGACTTAGGTCGATGTAGGTTTGTCCAACTATTTTCCATGCATGGAGTGTGCACGGTGTCCAATAAAACTGCAACACAGCTAGTTCCGACAACTGTGTTGGATCAGTTCTTCCGAAAGTCGGATTAAGAGCACCTTTGCTGATGTGCAGGACCTCGTCGATTTCGTTTCGTAACGCTAGGCATTCGGAGATTCGGGGCCATCGCAACGTGGGCTGGATCCACCATCTGTAGCCAGTCCAAATCACCGGAAGTGTCACGTCGAATGCTCATGACCAGCCTTATATGGAAGACATTGTTATGAAGTCTCGGGCGTACGCAGTCTCGAAGAAACGAGCAGGCGTAGGGACCATGGAAGGTGTCAGGTCTTTGCCGTTAGCGGGAGTGGCCACACCATCAGGGGTCGAGGGAGTGTACGTGGCGAAGATCGGCCACGCAGGATTCATATCGAGCACCATTGCACGAACGGCACCGGCTCGCACGAGTATTCGGGCCAGGTCAATGATGTTCATTGGACCTTCGACGTACACGAGAGCGCCATTGTTCGTAACGCCGAGACCGGAACGTGGTGTATCCACGATCTGGTTGAGCGAGGCTCCCCACGTGGTCACGTCGTAACGTTGTAGACCGGGAACGGGACTGCCGTGGTCCACGAGGAGTGTCCGATTCTGTCGGACCGCCACGACCGATGGCGTCATCGTCACGTCACGCCCCCACATCCCAACGGTTGCGAACCCGTCGGCGTAGATGACGATTGATGCTCGGCCGGTTAAGAGCGGCGCCGCCATCTGACCTTCACTGAAGTACCCACCGTTCGAATCCTTCAGCAAGAATCCTCCGTTGAACGCCACCACGAGGTTTTTCGCCGCGCTGTGCGAGATGGGGGCCGTGAACTTCCAAGTCAGCCCACCTGGACTCAGGCTTCCCGAATACAGCCGAGCACTGAGCAGATTGGTATCCATCCAGGCCACTCCGGCGACCACGGTTGGCGTATCGAGAGGCCGAATGAATGCCGTGCGGATGGCTTCATAGCCTTGAACCAGGCGACCCGCCGGTGTCCAAACGCCTTCGCCTTTCAATTCAGGCGAAAGAAATGGTGTCAGGTCAGGAGGAGGAGGAAGTGGCGACGTTGCACGGTTGGGGGGGCCACTTCGTGGGTTCGATGTCCGTGTGGACGATGACGCGCCAGATGCGTTTGTCGACGTCCCGACGATAGTCACACTCACCCCCGCGGCAACAAGCGCTGCCAAAACCGTACGGCGATCAATTTGGCGGTCACCAATGGTGGAACTGAGTTGAGGCGCCTTAAAGGATCGCATCGTTGATTGATCGCCTTGGTTTTGCGAGACTGAGAATCGTACCGATCCACTTTTCATAGTTCATCTGTCTAATTCATTGTCATAAGCGGTTGATAAGGATGAACGATGTTCGAAATAAGGGATGGCGAGAGAAGCCAAGGAGACGAAGTGAGCTTCAAGGTGCCAATGGATACTTAGAGTCGATAGCAAGACCGGATGGCTATGTGACCATGCAACGGTCAAATTCGAATCCCTCCAGCCGCACCGTCTGACGCAGACACGATTCGCTGGACCACGTGGCGTTGACCCCATTTCTCGGACTTCGTCTATGCGAGCGAGGACTGGGTTTGAGTCGACTCGACTCGTGTCAGCTCTGGCGCCACCAATACAACATCATCACAACGTGAGTTTCTTCCACGTAGCGCCACCGTCGTTGCTCTCGTACGTCGTCTGGTATCCGTACGGGATTGGAAGAGTAATCAGAGCGTCATTGACATTCAGTGCCGTGAATTCCATTTGGCCCGTTGTGGTCGGCAAGTCCTTTATATCGAAGCTGCTCACCGCACCACCGCTGTTCGTCACCACGAACCTCTTCGTCGCACCCTTGAGACCCGGCTCGAGAATCCACCACGTCGAGAGATTCGCCAACGAGATGACGGCGGCTCGGCCGGATGTCGCGCTCGTGTCCAGATTGCATGTATTGGTAGCCGTCTCTGGATTGAGTTTCAGTGGTTCATTCACGATGATTGGCATCATCGAATTGGCGTTAACTTTCCACTTCAAGCCACCGTCATGCGTCGAGTAAAAGAAGATGGCCTGGTGACCACTTACGGGAAAGTCAACCGGCACCACTCCGTCGGCGCCAACGAATTCCGGCTCGCCGTAAAGTCCGCGTGCGTCGTGCGGAAGTGACGGGGGCGTTGGGAGCGTAAACCGCGACCAGTCAACGCCACCATTCAGGGTGCGCAACAAAAACGTTGGATTGGAGACCGAATTCCAATTCGAGAAAGCGAATCCGACCGACGCCGACGAGAAAACGACCTGGGCAAAGGTGCACGAACTTCTGGCATCCGGAGAGCGAGTTGACCACGTCGTCCCCCCGTCCAATGTCCTTTGGAGGGCGTAATTGCCGTTGGAACCAAAACCGAACTGCTGACGCCATCCGATCTTGGAGTTGACGAAACTGATGGTCTCCATTCCGCCGTTGCTTCCGGTGTCGCCGCCGGGTTGTGTGACCCACGTTCGGCCCCCGTCCAGAGTGTGGCGCAAAATCGTGTCCGTGCTGCCGCCATTGCGAGCCAGAAGCCAACCGTCGGTGGGTGTCGTGAAGGATGCGTCAGTCCACGCGTAGGGGCACTGGCCCTTCGGAATTCCAGTCGTACGCTTCAACGGCGGTGTGACGTTTCGCCAATGGACGAAGTCATTGGTGAGAAAGACCTCACTGCAACCAGAATTCTGGTTGTACGCGGCGGTGACGCCGACACCGTGTCCTACGTAGAGAAGATACGTATTCGCCGTCGCGGACGCAGTGGCCGAGGAGAGATTCGCGCCAGTTGGAGGAGCTGTGTTGCCACCAATTGGACGCCGTGCACCGATTGGCACTCCTCCAGCGACGAGCAGAACCAACGCGATCACTATCGTCGCGGTCATAACAAGGATCAAGGCACCCTTGAGACGACGGCGCCGACCCTTGCGGCGAGCCTCTTTGATCAAGAGCTCCGCGTTGGCAAGAATTTCCAAGGAAAGATCGTGTCGCGCTGGAGAAATCGTCATCGAATCCTCCCTCAACAAATGGTACTATCAAACATAGTATCTATGGAAATCCACGAAGTCAACAAGAACGAGTCGGTCGCCCTGTACGAACAAGTCGCGGCCGAGATTCGTCGGGCCATCGCCGACGGTGAAGCGCAACCGGGAGAGCGTCTGCCTTCCGCAATCGATCTCGCCGAAGTCATCGGGGTAAACAAGAACACCGTTATTCGAGCCCTCCACATACTGAGAGACGAGGGCCTCCTGGACTTCACACGAGGACGCGGTATTCGCGTCGTGGCAACACCCGGAAAGAGCGTTCTCCAGACACGAATAAATGAGCTCATGGACTTTGCTCGCAATCAGGGATACCGTCGCGACGAGGTAGTTGCCATTATCCAATCTCAGGTACTGCGATGAAACGCAAATGGAATGAACTCCTCCAACGACTAGCAGAAGCACCTCCGACAAACGGCTTAGCGTTGCATTCGTGACTAGAAGAAGACGCTTTGGTTTTGGCGTACTTGTCTTGATTGTTGTCGCCGCGGCTTCGGCGGTGATGACCTGGTCGGTCACGAAGGCGAGTGGATCATCGCATCCCAGTTCCAACGTCGCCGAGTGCATCCAGGGCCGACTGCAGGTCGCCATCGAACAAGGCGGAGGATTGGCGAGCACGGTCCCCGCCACCTTCGGCTACACCTTCCTTATCGTCAATACAGGCACCAGGTCGTGCGAGGTACGCGGCTACCCCTATGAGATCATCTTCTCCACCGAGAGCGGCCAGATCTTGAAGGTCTCGACATCGCACGAGCGGACCGTGCTCTACGCCCAGCCCGAAGTTGAACGCGTCGTGCTCCGCCCCGGAGGTGTCGCGTCCTTCGGTATCAGTTACACCTACGGCGTCGCACCACCCGGTACGGAACCGACGAGCTGTCTCGCGCCGTTGATGGACCTGCGTCTTCCCGCGCTTTCGTCACACTTGTTCTCGTACGAGTTCCCCGTCAGGATGGACGTCTGCGAGGCCGGTCGAAAGGTCGAGGTAACTCCGGTTGAGGGCCGAACCACACCTCGGGTGTGAGGGATTCGCGCTGGCTGCGTCTCTCGAAGATCACCGCAGAACAATGTCCTCTCGCTTAGCCGAATCTGGCCGGGTGTCATCGCCTGTTCGACGAACGTCTGGACTTCAGCTACAGCTCTTCGAGGGTGTGACGCGAAGAAAATAGTCCGTGAGATCGCGGTCGAAGAGTAGGTACGTTCGACCCGCGTACGTCGCGACGGAACTGTAGCCCACCCCGAGTGGACCACCCCGAGCCATGACCTGACCAGTTGACGGGTCGAGACACTCGGTCGACCCCTGACCCCCGGAGTCGACCAACCAGATAACGCCAACCCCGAAGTAAAGCGAAGTGTCGAAGTGGTAGCCACCTCGCGCAGCCGAAGGAACAAGTCGTCGGTCGCCTTCGTAGTAGCGGGCGGTGGCGGTCTGGTTCTTGACGTTCCCGGTAGCTACCCACACTCCCCGCGCGAACGTGGCGAGCGGCCCGCCGGTCTCGCCGGGAAGCAATCGTTGAACGATCCTTCGGCCCGTCGCCGCGTCGAAAGTCGTGACGAACTCCTTTGACCCACTCGAACCGAGCACTTCGAGGTACTTGCCACGTCCCGAAGGTGACATTTCGATCGGTGAGAAACCCACGTGGACCTTCAACAGGACGCGCCCGGACTCGGGGTCGAGTCTGATGATCATCGTGGGCGTCGCCACCCACAGTGACGACCCGGCAACAGTCACCAGGAGGGTCCGATCCGGAAGGACAAATGCTCTTTGTCGACGCAAGTTCGTCGGATCAATCTTGAACAGAACTCGCCCATTGTCCGGCGCCGCGATATCGAACGCATTTTGACCTGTTGCCCACCAGAGGGCGCCGTCACCGAACGCGACGCTAGTCTCGTTAGGGAACCTCGTCGCGGCCGCGATGCGCCACGTCCTCAGATCGACTCGGATGAGGTCATCAACCGCACCCTTCGAGCGGTCAAAGGTTCCGATCACGAACATAGAGTCGTTCCCCGTCGCCACGATGCCAGGGTCCGCGCCACCGGTGTCCAGTTTGAGGATTCGGCTGACGGAAAAGAGTGAGGCCGAATTCGGCGGTGTCGCCGAGGTGCTGGCGCTGGACAAAGAATCTACGGAAAGGGTGAAAGCCGATATCGCTGCGACTGTGAGGACGGCGACCCTACGGGTGATTCGTCGCACACGCACCACCAATCTCCTGCTCGGTGTTCAACGGTACAGCAACGATCGGAAATTGTGCATCGTGGCCCTCGGACGAAAACCCAGACGGCGCAGGACGGAAGGGCCGCGACGACGTAGTGCCCGTAGAGTGCCCACACGACTTTGGCGCGAAAGATTCCAACAGAAGTGTGGTGTGATCAGGCTTGTTGCTTCGACGATCTTGCTGCGTCCGCCACCCTTCCAAGCCGGCCATGCGGGTTCGAATCCCGTCACCCGCTCCAAGACCTTCCTCGCGACGAATGATGCTTACGCCATTTGTTCTCAACTCTTAGAGCGTGCGGACATGGTGAAGAAATCGCGCGGCCACGTCGATTCGAAGAATGTCCACGGACCTTGCACGGTTGACGCAATGAGTTTGCTCCCGTTGGACGAAGCGGCGAGGCCGTTCGCGACGGGCGGATCATAAGTGGAAAAGTCGGGCCAAC
>CALGFJ010000199.1 GCA_937881055.1 uncultured Acidimicrobiaceae bacterium
CGGTCGCCGTCCTCCCGTGCGGCGCCTCCAAGAGTTGCTCGAAGAGCCGACGTCGTGTGACATCCGAGAGGGCCGCGAAGACGACCGAGACGTCGTCGCTCATCGAAGGACGAGGCTCGCCCGGGCCGTCACTTCAATCGGTGACTCCGAGATCGAGATCCGAGTTCCCTCCGGCGTGGGGGTCAGTTCGATCTCAACTCGCGAAGGTTCTTCGGCGAACGTCGCCCACCGATAGACGAGTCGATTCTCCTCATCAACCTCTTCGACGATGAGATATCGAACGTCGTCGCCGTCACTGATCCAACCGTCGGATCCGGGGGTAGTCGGCAGTTCGCCGTCGTCGCCCAGCCACGACGGATCGATGACGTGTTCCCAGGCTTCTCTGGGCGAACAGGGAAGTTCCAACTCACGGTGCACGGTGTCTGTCATGCAACCACTCTATTGCACAAATATTCCGGCGCGACTATCATGCAACTAATCGATTGCACAAGAAACTCCGCGCCCGGTGGTGCGGTGAGGAGACACGATGACCGACGTTCTACAACGAAAGACGCTTCATTCACTGGTCCCGATGGTGCTCGAGGAGTCCAAGGGAGGCGAACGAGCCTTCGATATCTATTCGATGCTCCTGCGTCAACGAATCATCTTCCTCGGCCAGGAGGTCGATGATCAGATCGCCAATCTGATCATCTCGCAGATGCTCTACCTGGAGGCACTCGACCCCGATCGCGACATCAGCCTTTACATCAACTCTCCCGGCGGCCTCGCCTACGGCGGCATGGCGATCTACGACGTCATCCAACACGTGCGCCCCGACGTATCAACGATCTGTGTCGGAATGGGGATGTCCGCGGCCGCAATGGTGCTCTGTGGCGGAGCGCCCGGCAAGCGCCTCGCGCTCCCGAGTGCGCGCATCATGATCCACCAAGGAAGTGCGGGAGCTCGCGGCGCGCCCAGCGATATGGAAATTCAACTGCGAGAGGCGTTGGCGCTGACGAGACGCATGGCCGAGATCATCGCCCACCACAGTGGCCGATCCGTGGACGAAGTGGTGCACGACATCGACCGCGACTACTTCATGACGGCCGACGAAGCCGTCGCGTACGGACTCATTGACGGCGTCATCGCACCGCGCAGTGGTCTTGGCGTCACGCTCAACGCCGTTGCGTCGGCGCCGAGTCTCGAAAGTCCGTAGACCTTGGTCTATCGCGCTTTGATAAAAGCATTACAACTATGAAGCAACGTGGATTGTCTTTACAATGGGCATCGGCTCGAGCAGTTCGTCACTATTGAGGTGCATGCCTTCGAGATGAAACGGAATCGCCTCACGCATATTCTCGACGACTTCGTCGACAGTCCTCCCTGTCGTGATGACTCCATCAAGTCCAATAACGTACGCGGCAAAGTTTGTGCCAGCGTCCTCAATCACGATCGTGTACTCAGTCATTGGTTTCGCCTCCTCAATCCGTCTTGTCTCAAGATGTTAGCGAGGGTGCCCTTTGGAACGTTGTCGGACAGGTGACCCGGTACCGTTACGCATCCTGGCTTCGAGCGATGATGAAACTGCCGATGGCTTCCTCGCTGCCGACTCAGAAACCAGCCGTCATCTTCAAGCATCTTGATGATTTCTCGAACTGTCACGACCCTCAACGGTCGCCAAGACGGTAATACCTCCAGCTGTAGTCGATGGTTATTCAACCAACGAGTTCTGGCGGCGCCGGCCATTTCGTTGAGTTGAGATTCTCCCGGCTCACTGAATGCGACAAAGACGTGGGCGACGATGCGTTACCTTCGGTTCTATGGTGACCGAGATCGAAGTTCGCGTCACTGCTCGATTGCGACGGCGTCGGCCGGTTATGGATGACGTCAAATCAATTGTCGCTATCGACTCTGATCCGAGGACGAATCTTCATCGTCCCGGTGGAGCACCTAGTCCAGACCAAAACGTGCAAACTTTTGGCGAGTTTGTTCGCGGTTGGGAAGAGCACGATGTCGGCTACTGGATAGTTGAGTTTGGTGACGACGTAATCGGGATGGCGGGCGTAGAACCCCAACTCTTCTGGGATCGAGAATGCTGGAATCTTTACTACCGCTTGTCTCCCAGTGCTTGGGGCAATGGCTTCGCCGTGGAGGCAGCGAAGGACGCGGTGACCGTGGCCTCGTCTCTCCAACCAAAGTGGCCAGTGGTGGCGCGTACGCGAGGGACGAACTACGCCGCCGCTCGAGTCGCAGAAAATGCTGGCCTACGGCGATGTCCAGATCTGGACATCAGTGGTTTTGAGGTCTTCGCTCGAAGTTGGTAGTTCTTGGATCAAGATCGTCTCTCGGAACATGTTCTTACAAGAAAAAGATTCTTACGGAGCGTTTCTATGAAAAAAGTCATAGACATTCGTGTACCGGTTTTTGGTAGCAATGATTCCTCTACGACACAACCTGAACGACGGCGACCTGTGCGACCGGAGGCGGCACTGCCTCCCCGTGTTCACGTAAGGACTCGATGTGCATCTCTATTGCCTCGGCGATATTGACCTTGACTTCTTCGATGGTCTTGCCGGTGGACACACAACCATCGAGGTCCGGAACCCACGCCCCGTAATTGTTACGGGAGCGTTCAATTACCACCGCATATTCAGTCATCGCTGCCTCCGTTTCAGTCCGGCTTGCCTCATAATGCTACTAATCAGTTCGACGTGAAGATCCTCGCCGAGCGCACCGGGGACCGTCACCGTGCCGGGCTTTGTGGGGTGGCGAAATTGTCGATGGCTACCGCGTTGGCGAACCTGCACCCATCCATCGGACTGCAATTCTCGAATAATCTCTCGAACTTTCACACTTCCCAACGGTTGCGGAACCTAGAGTTCTCGAGTTGCGGGTACACGTCTCATCCATCAGTTTTCTAAGTTCAACCGAAACACATTCGTTTATGGTCAGGCGGTAGAGGTTGACCTCTTACGATGCAACCTGAACAGATGCCGCTCTCGAGTGAGGCACAGGTACTTCCTCCCCGTGCAATCGCATTCCTTCAATGTGGAACTCGACGGCCTCGCGCATTAACTCCTGAAGTTCTTCTGCGGTATCGGCCGCACCAACACAGCCGGGAAGATCTGGAACGTAAGCGCAGAAGTTGCTACCGACGTCTTCAATGATGATGGCGTACTCCGTCATGTCTTCTTCCTTTCCAACCCAGCCTGCTTACAGATTTCAATCAGCGTTCCTAATCGTAGGTCCATCCCAAGATGTCCGGCACCGGTCACGGTTCCGGACTTCGTAGGGTTGAAGGATGCGCGTGCACGTCATCACCGAGATCGCCGCGCCCGCAGAACGCGTGTGGAAGGCGTTGACTCGAATTGAAGAGGTCCGCGCCTGGGATGGCGTGGTCCCGCTCGACGTGCCCGACCACTATCCCGAACCCGGCCAGCACGCGCGCTGGCACAGCGCCCTTGGGCCTTGGCAACTGATGCTGCACGACCGCATTATGGCCGTGGAGGAGAACCGGCGGCTCGCATCCATCATCGACATCGCCTTCGTGCACGTGAGCGAGGAGTACGTGCTCACTCCAGGTGCTGACGGCGGCACGACGCTCGTGACGGATGATGACGTCCGCTCGAAGTTCCCTGGTCTGGGCTGGCTCGCGGTGCGACTAACGCGGGCCAACGTCGATGCCTCGATGTCGCGTCTAAAGGTCCACTGCGAGCGAGTCCCTCCGCCGTACTAGGCGACGTCACCGACTTCACGTACGCAATCCACTCGCGGTGATCGTGACGGAACGCTCAACCGACAAACGACGTGGGATCAAGAAGGGTCAAGCGGCGAACCAGTGCGGATGGCCGCTTCTCTTGATCCTCCGCAGCCTCCTTGCTCCGTATCGCGGCGCGCACCACCCGGCCTCCGATGGCCCGCAACGGCTCAGGTGGCAACCTCGTGGCGGGCGTGCGGATCATGGGACTCGTTCCCCACTCATCGT
>CALGFJ010000200.1 GCA_937881055.1 uncultured Acidimicrobiaceae bacterium
AAGAGGGCGACGCGACCACACATGGGTCCATTCTGGCGCGAAATTGCACCATTGGCGCGTGTGACCACAACTGGCTACTGTTACGAACATATGTTCGCTTTTTCTTCTAATCGTCCTACGTTGCCTGAAGATCTCGTGGCGACCCTGCGCCCGGTCGCCCTCGCCAAGAGCCGGATGCTGCCCCTGGGCGAGCCGTGGGGATCGCTGGTCCCCAACGGGGGACTGCGCCGTGGTTCGACGGTCGTCGTGCAGGCCCCGCCCGGACTGGGCGGGCTGAGCCTCGCCCTCAGTCTCCTCACCGAGTCGAGTGCGCGCGGCCACTGGAGCGCAGTCGTGGGGGTGGACGACCCGGGCGTCGTCGCCATCGCCGACCTCGGCGTGGACCTTCGTCGCGTGCTCTTCGTGCCGCGTCCGCGCGGTGCGTGGGCCGAGTCCGCGGCCGACCTGCTCGACGGCGTGGACCTCTTGATCGTGCGACCACCGTCACGCGCGTCCCACGGGGCGGCGCGTCGACTCATCGACCGGGTACGTGAACGAGGGACGGTGCTGATCGTGCTCGCCGAGCCGGCCTCGCTGTGGCCGTTACCGGCCGACATCTCTTTTGACATCACCAACGCACAGTGGGCGACGTCGTCGCGACTCGACGCGCGCTATCTCACCGTGCGGATCGGTGGACGCGGCGAGGCGGCGCGTGCGGGCGAACACGTGGTGGTCCTGCCGAATCGAAGAGGACGCTGCGAGGCCAACTAGTGGAGCGGCTCCTCGCGATATGGATCGAGGCTCTGCGTGAAGAGGCGCCCGACGGATCGACGCTGCGTGATCACCTGGCGTTACTCGACGCGTTGACGGTGCTCTGCCCCTTCACCGAGTCGGTGCGTCTCGGTCTGTTCGTGTTGCCCATTCGAGGACCGAGCCGGTTCTTCGGCGGCGAGGCCGCGGTGATGGAGAACGTTCGCTCGACGGTCGTCGAACTCACGGGTCACGAGCCGTCGCTCGGCATCGCCGACGGACTGTTCTGCGCCGAGATGTGTGCGCAGCGGGGTCTCGTGCTCGCACTCGGTGCGACCGAGTCGTTCCGGCGCTCGCTCCCGCTCTCGGTACTCGGTCGAAAGGACGTCGCGACGACCTGCCAACGACTCGGTCTGCACACGGTCGGTTCGTTCGCCGAACTCGACGTCGCGCGCGTCGCCGAACGATTCAACAAGCACGCGTTGGTCTTGCAGCGCGTCGCGCGCGGCGAACTCTTCGAACTCGACGGCCAGCGCGACCTCAAACTCGCCAAGCGCCTCGCTCAGCTGCGTGGCGAGGACGACGAGCTCGACGAGCAGATGGGCTTCTTCGGTCAGCGCGGGGCTGGCGACGACCGCGCCGAAGCGGCCGCGCACCGCGTGCGCCGTCGTCTCGGAGTCGACGCCGTGGTGGTGGCGTCACTACGCGGTGGTCGGGTTCCCGAAGACCGCGCCACGCTGGTGCCGTGGGGTTCGCCGCGAAGCGCGAGTCGCGACGTCGCACCGTGGCCGGGGCAGATGCGCGCGCCGTCGCCGGCCACGACCCTCGCCCGTCCGGTGGCGGTGCAACTGCGCGACGGAAACGACCACCCGGTCGTCATGGGTGCGCGGGGATTTCTCAGCGAGGTACCCGCCACGCTGCTGTTCTCGCACCAGTTGCGTCGCGAGGTCATCTGGTACGCGGGGCCGTGGCCGCTCATTGAGCGCTGGTGGTCGCTCAATCGTCGCCGCGCCCACGTGCAGGTTCTGCTCGTGTCGGGAGAGGCGCTGCTGCTCACCGCCGAGTCGAGTCGATGGTGGCTCGCGGGGATCTACGACTGATGCTCTACGGAGAACTCCACGCCCACTCGGGCTTCAGCTTCCTCGACGGAGCGAGCGACCCCGAAGAGCTCGCCGCCGAAGGGGCTCGCCTCGGGCTTTCGGGATTGGCGCTCACCGACCATCACGGGTTCTACGGTGTCGTGCGCTTCGCCGAAGCGGCCCGCGCCTTCGGTCTCCCCACGGTCTTCGGGACCGAGATCTCGATCGACGCCGAGGACGACCGCGTCGGGGTCCACGATCCGTCGGGCGCGCACCTCGTCGTGCTCGCGCGCTCGCCCGAGGGGTACCGCGCCCTCTCGACGATGCTCGGCGAGGCGCACTTGCGACGCGGAGAAAAAGGTGCGCCGCGCTTCAGCCTGGAAGAGGTCGCGAGCGCTGCGCGCGAGTGGCTCGTGTTGAGCGGCTGTCGCAAGGGGGCGATGACGCGCGCACTCATGGAGAAGGGTCCGCGCGCCGCCCAGCGCGAACTCGAGCGTCTCAGTAGCGCCTTCGGTCGCGACAACGTCGCGGTCGAGATCTGGGACCACGGCGCGCCCGACGACGTCGCGCGCAACGACGTCCTGGCCGAACTCGCCGTTCGCCACGACGTGTCACTCGTGGCGACGAACAACGTGCACTACGCGACCCCCGACGCCTTCGCGCGCGCCAACGTGCTCTCGGCGCTGCGCGCGCGCCAGAGCCTCGAAGAGATGGAGGGGTGGCTGAACGCGAGTCCGCTCGCTCATCTGCGTAGCGACTCTGAGCAGCGCCGACGTTTCGCGCGCTGGCCCGGGGTCGTCGACCAGGCCGGTGAACTCGCAACAGCGTTGGCCTTCGACCTTCGCCTGGTCGCGCCCAACCTGCCACCCTTTTCGACGCCCGACGGAATGGACGAGCAGTCCTATCTCGAAGAGCTCGTCGAAGAGGGCGCGACGAGGCGGTACGGCACCCGTGAGAATGAGCGTGTTCCGGGCGCGTGGCGACAGATCGATCACGAACTCGGCGTCATCAAGACCCTCGGCTTCGCCGGCTACTTCCTCACGGTGTGGGACATCACCGAGTTCTGTCGTCGCCACGACATCTACTGCCAGGGCCGCGGCTCGGCCGCGAACTCGGCGGTCTGCTTCTCGTTGGGCATCACCAACGCCGACGCGGTGAAGTTGAACCTGTTCTTCGAGCGCTTCTTGTCACCGGCGCGCGACGGCCCCCCGGACATCGACGTCGACATCGAGTCCGGTCGACGCGAAGAGGTGATCCAGTACGTCTACGAGCGCTACGACCGGCGACACGCGGCCCAGGTGGCCGCGGTCATCACGTACCGATCGCGCTCGGCGCTGCGCGACGTGGCGCGCGCCTTCGGCTTCAACGAAGAACAGGCCAACGCACTGCGCGACAGCGTCGATCGTCACACCATGACCGCGGGAAGCGACGTGCCCGAGCTCGTCACGACCATGGCGACCCAGATGCTCAATCGACCTCGGCACCTCGGCATCCACTCGGCCGGCATGGTGCTGTGCGACCGGCCGGTGATCGAGGTCTGCCCGGTCGAGTGGGGTCGCATGCCCGGGCGCACGGTCCTGCAGTGGGACAAGGACGACTGCGCCGCGATCGGCCTCGTGAAGTTCGACCTGCTGGGCCTCGGGATGCTCGACGCGCTGCACCGCTGCGTCAAGCAGGTGGAGTCCTTCTACGACGTCACGATCGACCTCGGGGCACTGCCCCAGGAGGACGCGGTCTACGACCTGTTGTGCGAGGCCGACACCGTCGGCGTCTTCCAGGTGGAGTCGCGCGCGCAGATGGCGACGCTGCCGCGCATCAAGCCGCGTACGTTCTACGACATCGTCATCGAGGTGGCGATCATCCGCCCCGGTCCGATCCAGGGCAACGCCGTCAACCCCTACATCCGACGTCGTCGCGGCGACGAGCCGGTCACGTACCTGCACCCGCGACTCGAGCCGATCCTTCGTCGCACGCTCGGCGTCCCGCTCTTCCAGGAGCAACTGATGGAGATGGCGGTCGCGGTCGCCGGGTTCTCGCCGGCCGAGGCCGACGAACTGCGCCAGGCCATGGCCGCGAAGCGCTCGGAGTTGCGCATGATGAAACTGAAGAGTCGCTTCTATTCCGGCATGGCCGAGAACGGCATCACCGGACCGGCGGCCGACCAACTCTTCGACGCGTTGGCGGCGTTCGCCAACTTCGGTTTCCCCGAGAGCCACGCGGTCTCCTTCGCGCACCTCGTCTACTGCTCGGCGTGGCTGAAGGTCCACTACCCGGCGGCGTTCCTCGTGTCGATGCTGAATGCCCAACCGCTCGGCTTCTGGTCCTCCCAGAGTCTGGTCGCCGACGCGCAGCGTCACGGTGTGCGCGTGAAGCGACCCGACGTGAATCGCTCGGGCGTCGGAGCCGCGCTCGAGGGGGACCCTGACGACCCCGACGTGCGACTCGGTCTGGAGGACCTGCGAACCATCGGCGAAGAGCTCGCGACGCGTATCGCAGAAGGTGCGCCGTGGTACGACTCCTCGGACCTGGTGCGTCGCGCCGGAGCGCAGCAACATCACCTCGAAGTGCTCGCCGCCGCCGGCGCGCTGGACTGCTTCGGCGCGACTCGTCGCGCGCTCGCGTGGTCGGCCGGCGCGGCCGCCCAGGGCACGCTCGATCGTCTGCCCGGCGTGGTGACCGGCCTCGAGGCGCCGTCGCTCCCGGCGACGAGCGAGATGGAGCGGGTGGCCGATGACATGTGGTCGATGGGCCTGACGCCCGAGGCCACGGCGATCGCGTTGGTGCGTGACGCTCTCGACGAGCGCGGCGTCACGCGCGCCGACGCGCTGATCGGTGCCGAGGGTTCGCGCGTCCTCGTCGCCGGGGTCGTGACGCACCGCCAGCACCCCGAGACCGCGAACGGCGCGGTCTTCATCAACTTGGAGGACGAGACGGGTCACGTCAACGTCATCTTCTCCAAGGGAGCTTGGGCACGCTGGTCACTCATAGCTCGAAAGTCACCGGCCCTGATGATCCGCGGCACGCTGCAGCGCGGTCAGGGGACCCTAGCCTTGACGGCCGAGTTCGTGGAGCCACTGCGCCTCGGTGCGACCACGCCGTCGCGCGACTGGCATTGAGCACATCTTTGAACTCGCTCGCCACGAGTCACCCAGCTTCTAAGAGCGATGCGTTGTCGGGGACTGCATGGGAGATGCGTGTCAGTGCGGTACCTAGGAGTACGGTGTCCGCATGAATCGTGCCCCTCGAATGCGCACGCCGCCGAAACTCCATCCCGGGGACCACGTGGCGATCGTCTCGCCGTCGTGGGCTGGAGCCGGGGTCTTCCCCCAGGTACAAGAGATCGCGCTGCGTGTTCTACGCGATGAACTTGGTCTCGTGCCGGTGGAATATCCCACGACCCGTCACGTCAGGGCCAGTGCCAAGGAACGCGCGCACGACCTGAATGCCGCCTTCGCCGATCCCGACATCAAGGCCGTGATGGCGGTCATTGGCGGAGAGGATCAGATCACGGTACTTCCTCACCTCGACGTCGACGTCCTGCGTGACAACCCGAAGGCGTACTTCGGATACTCGGACAACACCAACATCCTCAACTATCTGTGGAATCTCGGCATCGTGAGCTATCACGGGGGATCGACACTGGTGCACCTCGCGCGCCCCGGTGGCGTTCATCCGGTGTCCATGACGTCGCTCCGTCACGCGCTGTTCGATCACCAAACGGTCGATATCGTTCCCGTGACCGAGTTCACGGACCTCCAATGCAAGTGGGAGGACTTGTCCACGCTCGAACGCGCACTGCCCACGATGAGTGAACCGGGCTGGCATTGGCATCGCGCGACCAAGATCGTCACGGGACCGACGTGGGGCGGCAACCTCGAGATCGTTCACTGGAACCTGGCGGCGAACCGATGGATCCTTCCGAACGATTCGTACGAAGGCTGCGTGCTGATCTTCGAGACGTCCGAGGAGATGCCTTCAGCTGACGAGGTCTTTCGGATGTTGCGCAATATGGGCGAACGCGGACTACTGGCTCAGTTCCCCGCGTTGGTATTCGCGAAGGCGAAGGCGTGGCACACGCACGCACCGCTAAACGAAAACGAGCGAACCGCATTTCGTGAAGACCAAGAGGCCGCGGTGTTACGGGCGCTCGACACCTACAACCGCGACGCGATCTTCGTCTACGGTCCCGACTTCGGCCACACGGATCCCCAGTACGTTCTCCCGTACGGTGGATTGATGACGGTTGACGGACCTGCTCAACGCATCTCTGTCCAGTATTAAGAGCGCACTCGCAATCTGGTGCCATCGTCGGCGTGCGACGTACTACCTTGTTGCGACGGCTGCGCGACCGCTACGACGACGACTTCTTTTCGTAGAGTCCGAATCCTCCGCCACTTTGAACGAGTCGGTACCCTCCCGAGATCTGCTTGAACACGGCCGCGTCATTGGGGGAGCTCAGCTGCGTCGGCAACAACAAGTACTGCACCTGACTCGCGACGCGAAGTCTCACCCCGGTGTCGTTCAAGAGACCCCAATTCGAGGCGCTGAACGGCGTCGGCCAGACGTAGACCTGAGTGCGCTGGTCGATGTGCGCGACTAGTGGATACCACGCGGCGACGACGGCGTTCGGGGGCAACCGATCCTCGAGACCGTTGAGCGCTTTGATGGAGCTCGTCGACACCGTGCCCGGGTTGACACTATTGGCCGAGAACGGCGCGTATCCCCACAAGGCACACGACGTGAGTGCCCCCGTCAGAGCGATGATCGTCAAGGCGTTCCTTCGCCACAGGTGCGTCTGTTTGGAGATGGCGTAAAGCGTCCCCAGCACGAGGATCGGCGCCAACACGATCGAGTACTGGTACAGGATCTGATGCATGTACCCGTCGTTGCTGATCATGTTCTCCGCGACCACGAGTGACCCGATGAGGGCGATCTCGGGGGAGAACAGGAGGGCGAAGCCGACGGTGCTGCCGAGTTGCCAGAGATAGAACAGGCGACCCTGGGATCCCAGATACGAGAAGAACTGTCCGGGATGGTGAAAGAGGGTGGAGATCGTGCCCGAGACGCCACCGAACGGAATGCGCCCGCTATAGATGCTCGACGTGCCGAGGAGCGAAGGGATGATGAGCAGGTTGGCCACCATCGCCCACAGCACCGATCCCGCGATGATCGACAGACCGAGTCGGCGATCTCTTCGTAACGTGACCCACACGGCCAAGGGGATGATGAGTAACGCCGCGTCCTCCTTCACCATCAGCGCGAGTACGACCATCACGATCAGCAGCACCGACTTGCGTTCGATCGCCGCGAAGATCGCCACGGCGATGAAGCAGACCTGGAAGGCCTCGGGATGGAACTGATCGAGGTTGCCCTGTTGGATGAGCGGGCTCAACAAATACGTGGCGACGAGCGCCGTGGCGATCCAGGTGCTCTTGATGGACTTGCGCGCGAGCAGGTAGATAGGGATGGCCGGAGCCGCGAGGAGGAGCGTCTGAAGGACGAGGATGCCTTGAGGCTCGGGGAAGAGTCGATAGAACGGTGCGACGAGCAAGAGGACGAACGACGTATGGTCACCGAACAGGTTGCGCCCCATGACCGTGACGAAGGGGATGTGAAAGTGGGAGATGAGCCACATCCCCTGATCGAAGATCGCGAGGTCAAAGGGAGGGTCGCCGTAGGTGTAGTACTGCAACAGGCTGAGGTGGATGAACCATGCGACGTACAGGACCACGAGGAGGATGAACCCCAAGTTCTTCTTGTCGTTCACAAAGTGCCAGATCCGTACTGACCAATTCAACGGCTCGTCAAATGACTCTTCGGCATCGATCAATGGCGGCAAGTCTTTGCCGTCAAAGTATTGAACATTCCTTGATCCGTCGGTCATTTGCGTGAAACTATAAGGCCCTCAAGGGTTCCTTTCGAGCATCACGTGCGATTCACTCGTCCGGATCCCTCGGTGACGGGAGATCAACTGGGAAGGTTTGTTCCTCCTATGAATTCGATTCTCGGCATGGCGTGGAGTCGAGCGGGCGACGGCACGGAACTACTACTGCGTTGAAAGAACCGATGGCCGGCCCACAGCTCCATCGACGCGCCGCGTCACGCAAGGTACGTTGACGCTAGTGGGACTCGCTCGCAATAAGAGAGGTGACGATGGATGACCGGTCGATTGCGGTAGTGGGCCTCGGACGAATGGGCTCGGCCATTGCCGAGGCTCTGATCGTCGCCGGTCACGACGTGACGGTATGGAACCGGACGCCGGAGAAGACACGTACGTTCGAAGGAAGGGCTCGCGTCGCTTCGTCAGTCGTCGAGGCCTGTCGTACCTGTGATGTCGTAATGGTGTGCGTACTCAACTACGAGACGAGTGACGCTCTACTGAAGGTTAAAGACGTCGAACGGTCGTTGGCGGGTAAGACGCTGGTCCAACTTTCCTCGGGCACGCCGGAGAGGGCTCGCGAAGCGGCTCGATGGGCCGCGTCAGTAGGTGTCGAATACCTCGATGGGACGATGTCAGCGGGACCGAAACAGATCGGCCACGACGCCGGCAGCATCTATTACACAGGGTCGCCAGAAACATTCGAGGCGAATCGCCCTTACCTCGCGCATTTGGTTGGCAACACGGTTTATTGCGGGACGGAAATGGGTCACGCCGCCGCCTTGGACTTCGCTCACCTCGGCGTGGTCTGCGGAACGGCCATGGTCCTCTACAACGTTCTCGCCCTCCTGTCGCAAGAGAACGTCGCCGCGGAGGAGTTATTCGCGACGCTCCCTTTCCTTGATAGGAAGTTCCTCGAAGGAATCACTCAGGGTGTCGCGACGGGCAACTACCCCTCGGGTACCGCTTCCATGACGATCTGGCGTGCCTGGGCCGAACAATTCGTGCAAAGCGAAATCGACGCGAGCGTGGACCCGAAGGTTCCGCAACTGTTACTCGATTACATGACCCGGTCCGTCGAGCTCGGTCATGACGACGACGACCTCTCGTCCCTCTACGAGGCACTTCGGCCGCCGAAGAGTTGACGCGACAGTCTCGGCCTCGCCACTGGTCATCGCAGTGTAAGGCGTCGATAAAGCCTTCATAATAATGAAGCTATCGCGCCAATTT
>CALGFJ010000201.1 GCA_937881055.1 uncultured Acidimicrobiaceae bacterium
CGGTCATTTTCTCTATTTTTTCGACCGTACAGGCGCCGTGGTGGGGGTAGACGAGACGATCGCCCTTTTTATACTTGCGAACAGTCATAAACGAGGTTCTCCTCAAAGGAAATCTGCCTGAAAGGCATTAGGGGGATTAGTTATTCTACCAGATATCGGTCAAATCGTGACTATTCAGTAGTGGGTCCCTTCGTATATGAACCTTCGGTTCATACTTCGGACCTACCCGATTTCGGCTATGAATGGCCTGAAATCGCGGGCGAAACCGCTGAGCCCCTCAGTATTAGGGGGTAAACAGCTTCCAGTGCCCCTCGGAGACGACGTCGAGGGCACCATCGCTCACCTTGATGGCGGTCTGATCGTCAATCGCGTACGCCGGCCCTTGTATCTCGGCGGCCCACCGTTCTGCGTCGGCCATGGAGTTGTCCGGCATGTTCTTGTGGTCCAGGTGCGGAAACATCGAAAAATCAACCAGTCCCAGCGTTCGATCGCCACCGGTGGGCGGCTTCCATCGGACGAAGTCCTCCCCGATCTTGGGGGCCATCACCATGCTCCCGGCGCTCACCCCCACGTACACCATCTCGCGACGCAGCGACGGCAAGAGCTCCGCCAATCCGGATTGCTGCATCCAGTAGCTCAGATACATGGGATCGCCGCCGCCCACCAACAAGACGTCAGTCTCCTCGACCATCGAGACCCATTGCTCTTCACCGGCGCTGGGCAGCGCGGTGAGCTCGAGCACTCCCAAAGACTTCCAACCCAATTCGCACAAGGGGGTGGAAGCCCGTCCGGTGATGAAGCGCCAGGCCATGTCAGCTCCCCCGCGCTTGGCGTACACCGCGGTGGGAATGCACAGGGCGTTGGACTCGGCAATCGGTTTACCCAAGAGGTCGACCAGTGCGTCGTAGATGCTCGGGTTCTTGATGCCAGCGGAAGTGAGAAGAAACCTCATGATGCCCCTCCTAGTCGTGATTCTGAGCCACGCCAGAACGCTTCTGCCAGAAGCCACCGCAACCTAGCGCAACCGGTGGCGATCGTCGCGATCGCGCACGACAAATCCTTGACCTCAAAGCAGCCCACGACCGACTCCCTGGGCGGCGTCGATCGCCTCGGCCAGCGTGTGACACCGTACGACCTCAACGCCCGACACGGTGTCGAGTTCGCCGTCACTCGGCACCACGCAGAGCGTCGCCCCGAGCCGCTGGGCCTCACGAACCCGGCGCGTGAGGCCGGTGACCGCACGTAGCTCTCCAGCGAGTCCCACCTCGCCCATCGCCGCGAGCGTGCGCGGCACGGCAAAATTCAAGACCGCCGACGCGACCGCCAGCGCCAGGGCTACGTCGACGCCCGGCTCGTTGGCCGGTAGACCGCCCGCGGTGGCGGCGAAGACATCGAGGTCACTCGTGTCGATATCGCAGCGCGACTCGAGGACCGCGAGCAAGAGGGCCAAGCGCTGTGACGAAACCTGGTGGGCGACGCGACGCGGGGACCCGGAGCCGGTCGCCACGAGCGCCTGCATCTCGATGAGGAACGAACGCGAACCGTCATTCGTGACCGTGAAGACGACGCCCGGTACGTCCAACTCGGGGCCGCGCAGGACCGTGGCGTCGGGCATCTCTCGCAGACCGTCGGGCACCATCTCCAGGAGGCCGACTTCGCCCGTCGGTCCGAATCGGTGCTTGAGGGCTCTGATCAGTCGCAGTGATCCGTGACGGTCGCCCTCGATGCGGATCACGGTGTCGACGAGATGCTCGAGCGCCCGCGGTCCCGCCAACTCGCCGTCCTTCGTGACGTGGCCGACGAGCATCAGGGCGACGCCCGTCTCTTTGGCGACGGAGCACAGACGTTCGGCGACGTGACGGACCTGGGACACGGACCCGGCGACGCTCCCTACGGCGTCGTCGCTCATCGCCGATACCGAATCCACGACGCAGAGCGCCGGACGGAGTTCGCGCAACAGGTGCTCGGCGGCGTCCACGTTCGTCGAGGCGGCCACGTCGAGTCCCCCCGGGACGTCGCCGAGTCGACGGGCCCGTTGGGCCACTTGAGCGACCGACTCCTCAGCCGCGATCAACAAGACGGGCGTCGCGCTCTCGGCCAACGTTCGAAGCGACATCAGGGCGAGTGTCGATTTGCCCACGCCGGGCTCGCCAAAGAGCAACGTCGTCGATCCTGGGATGAAGCCGCCGCCGAGCACGCGGTCCAATTCGCCGACGCCGGTCGAACGCATCGTCGCGGTCGTCGAGGCGACGTCGCGAAGTGAGGTCGTGGTCGACGTCGGGAGTCGCGGCGTTCGGCCGGCTCGTTCCTCGTCGAGCGTGTTCCACTCGCCGCAGCCCGAACAGCGACCACTCCAACGAGGCGACGTCGTGCCGCATTCGCGACAGACGTGCACTGAATGGGTCCTCACCTTCGCGAGGCTAGGAGTGTCCTGTGACGTCAGGCGTTGTCGGAGAGGTCTTCGAAGTCGACCGAGGGCGGCAGGCCCTCGACTCCCTCGAAGGTCAAGTACGGTCCGTCAGGACCCTCGGCGAGGTCGCCCACGATCGTTTGACCGGCGTGGAACTCCTTGAAGAGGATCTTCTCAGAGAGCGCGTCTTCGACGTACTGCTGCACCGCGCGGCGAAGCGGACGTGCGCCGAGTTCGGGGTCGTACCCCTTCTCGGCGAGGAAGCCCTGAGCCGCGGCGGAGAGTTCGAGTCCGAGTCCCTGGACGGCCAACTGGTCCCGCAATCGAGCGATGAACATGTCGGCGATCGAGATCACTTCTTCTCGGCTCAACTCGTGGAAGACGATCGTGTCGTCGATGCGGTTGAGGAACTCCGGTCGGAAGTGCGCCTTCAGGGCCGTGTGGACCTTCTCCTTCATCCGTTCGTAGTCCGCGACGTCCGAGGCCTTGCCGAACCCGATGGCGGCCTTTCGCAGGTCGGCGGTCCCGAGGTTCGAGGTCATGATCAGGATCGTGTTCTTGAAGTCCACCGCGCGACCCTGCGCGTCGGTGAGACGACCGTCTTCGAGGATCTGCAGAAGCGTGTTGAAGACGTCGGGGTGCGCTTTCTCGACTTCGTCGAAGAGTACGACGGAGAAGGGCTTACGACGCACGGCCTCGGTGAGTTGACCACCTTCGTCGTACCCGATGTAGCCGGGGGGCGAGCCAACCAGACGGCTGACCGAGTGCTTCTCCATGTACTCCGACATGTCGAGCTGAATGAGC
Organism: uncultured Acidimicrobiaceae bacterium; assembly: GCA_937881055.1. Lineage (GTDB taxonomy): Bacteria > Actinomycetota > Acidimicrobiia > Acidimicrobiales > RAAP-2 > RAAP-2. The sequence continues at coordinate 3,215 of CALGFJ010000201.1, forward strand.
GCGTCCTCGTCGTCGAAGAGGAACTCGGCCAGGGTCTTGGCCAGTTCGGTCTTGCCGACGCCCGTCGGCCCGAGGAAGATGAACGATCCGCCGGGACGCTTCGGGTCCTTCAAACCGGCGCGCGTGCGTCGAATGGCGCGGCTGATCGAGATGACGGCCTCGTCTTGTCCGATGATGCGCTTGTGGAGTTCGTCCTCCATGCGCAAGAGCTTGGTGGTCTCTTCTTCGGTGAGACGATAGACCGGGATACCGGTCCAGACCGCGAGCACTTCAGCGATGGTGTCCTCGTCCACGAGGTCGAAGACCACGCCGCCGGACGCCTGGATCGTGAGATCGAGCTCGTCACGCTTGGCGATCAGTTCGCGCTCTTGTTCGTCGAGGGCCTTGGCCTGCTCGAGGGCGCCACTCGCCATCGCGGTTTCCTTGTCGGCGCGAACGCGCATGATGTCTTCGTCGAACTTCTTCTGCTGCGGCGGCGTGTCCATGCGACGGATGCGCAGACGACTTCCGGCCTCGTCGATGAGGTCGATGGCCTTGTCGGGCAAGAAACGGTCCGAGATGTAGCGATCGGCGAGGTTGGCCGCGGCGATCAACGCCTGGTCGGTTATCTTCACCGCGTGGAACTCCTCGTAGACCTCGCGCAGGCCCTTCAGGATGTCGATGGTCATCGCGACCGAGGGCTGCTCGACCTTGACCGGCTGGAAGCGCCGCTCGAGGGCGGCGTCCTTCTCGATGTGCTTGCGGTACTCGTCGATAGTCGTCGCGCCGATGGTCTGTAGTTCACCGCGCGCGAGCATCGGCTTCAGGATCGATGCGGCGTCGATGGCGCCTTCGGCGGCCCCGGCACCGACGAGCGTGTGGATCTCGTCGATGAACAAGATGATGTCACCGCGCGTGCGGATCTCTTTCAGGACCTTCTTCAACCGCTCTTCGAAGTCACCGCGGTAGCGACTACCGGCGACGAGCGCACCGAGGTCGAGGGTGTAGAGCTGCTTGTCGGCGAGTGTGACCGGAACCTGATTGGCGACGATCTTCTGGGCGAGGCCCTCGACGATCGCGGTCTTGCCGACGCCGGGTTCGCCGATCAAGACGGGGTTGTTCTTCGTTCGTCGTGACAACACCTGCATCACGCGCTCGACTTCCTTCTCGCGTCCCACGAGCGGGTCGAGCTTGCCCTCACGCGCGAACTGCGTGAGGTTGCGGCCGAACTGGTCGAGGACGGCCGAGCCACCCGCACCGTCGGGGTCGCTCTTCTGGGCGCCGGAGGGACTCTGTCCACCGGACTCCTTGCCGGCCTGACCGGACATCATCTGGATCACCTGCGTACGCACCCGCGCCATGTCCGCACCGAGGTCGCTCAGGACCTGGGCCGCGACGCCGTCGCCCTCGCGCACCAAGCCGAGCAGCATGTGCTCGGTACCGATGTAGGAGTGGCCGAGCTGGAGGGCTTCGCGGAGTGACAACTCGAGGACCTTCTTCGCGCGCGGCGTGAACGGCGGCGAACCCGGCGAGGGATTGGTGTTGGCCCCGATGGCCTCTTCCACCTTCTCGCGCACGACGTCGAAGGTGACCCCCAGGGCGTCCAGCGCCTTGGCCGCGACGCCCTCGCCCTCGCGGATCAGTCCGAGCAGTATGTGCTCGGTACCGATGAAGGCGTGGTTGAGGTCGCGTGCTTCTTCCTGCGCGAGCACGAGTACTCGGCGGGCACGGTCAGTAAATCGTTCGAACAATTCTCATCCTTTGTGCGTCAATACTTAAAAGTGTACCGGTGAGGTGTGGCAGTTGAGTCCCACCCCTCGGACCACAGAGAATGGCCAACGGACCCTCAATTAGTGTGTGAACGTGAACCCTACCGAGCGTCTGCAGCTGGCATCGGTCGAACGCGACCTCGTGAGTCTGGAAACTTTACTCGCCGAATCGGTCATATTCGGCGACTCGTACCTGGATTCGGTCACCACGCACCTCATTTACGCCGGTGGAAAGCGCCTTCGCCCTCTGCTCGCGGTCGCTTCGGCGACGAGCGGTGAACGAGCGGCCACCCCAGAGGACCTCCTCGGCGGCGTCGCCCTCGAGCTGATGCACCTGGCCTCGCTGTACCACGACGACGTCATGGACGAGGCCGAAGTACGCCGCAACGTCGATAGCGTCAACGCGCGTTACGGCAACCTCATCGCCATCGTCGCCGGCGACTACCTCATGGCCCGTTCGGCGGCCATCGCGGCCGACCTCGGCACCGACGTCGCGGGCCTCTTAGCCCAGACCCTGGCGGCTCTCACGCGCGGCCAGGTCTCTGAGGTGAGGACCGCCTTCTCCGTCGAACGCACCGAGGCCGACTACTTCGCCGCGATCGAAGGAAAGACGGCGGCGCTGATGGCCTCCAGTTGTCGCGTCGGCGCACTGACGGCGCGACTACCACTCGAAGAACGTGAAGCGCTCACCGAATTCGGGCGTTGCTTCGGCATGATCTACCAGTTGCGCGATGACATCTTGGATGTCATCGCCACCGACAACCAGTTGGGCAAGCCCGCCGGTCAGGACCTCGCCGAGGGGATCTACAACCTGCCGACGATCTTCGCGCTGCGCGACCCCCTGGTCGGCGAGGAACTTCGCGGCGTCCTCGGTGCGGTACTCGACGACGAAGACCGCGAACGGGCGCGCAAACTGGTCGTCGCCACCGACGGGATCGAGCGCACGATCGCGTCCGCGCAGACCTATCTCGCCCAGTCCCACGTCGCGTTGGGGGCCCTCCCGGGCGAGCAACTGCGCAACGGCTTCGCCTCGCTCATCGAGTCCCTGCTCGAAGACCTGCCGAGTTACTAGTCGACGACCGGTTTGAGCGTCGGGAAGGCGATGACCTCTCGGATGTTTGACTCGTCGGCGACCAGCATGGCGAGTCGATCGATGCCGAGACCGAGTCCGGCCGTCGGCGGCAGTCCCCACTCCAGCGCCTTGATGTAGTCCTCGTCGATGTGCATCGTCTCCGGTTCGCCTTCGGCGGCCAGGCGGGCCTGATCTTCGAATCGCGCGCGCTGATCCAACGGGTCGACCAACTCTGAGAAGCCGTTGGAGAGCTCGCGCCCGACGGCGTAGGACTCGAAGCGCTCCACGAGTTCGGGGTCGCCCTGGTGACGGCGCGCGAGCGGTGAGATCTCGACCGGGAAGTCCGTCACGAATATCGGATTCCACAGCGACGTCTCGCACGTGGCTTCGAAGAGTTCGGCCAGGCACCGTCCGGCGCCCCACGCCCGATGGACCTCGACGCCGCGCTCTTCGAGCATTCCGGCCAGCTGCTCTCGGGGCGTGTGAACTGACACGTCCGTCCCGACCGCCTCGCTCGCGAGTTCGGCCATCGTGCGGCGGGGCCACGGCGCGGCGAAGGAGAACGGCCGTCCCTGGTATTCGATCTCGGTGGTGCCGAGCACGTCCATCGCGACGCCCGCGGTCAGTTCTTCGGTGAAGACCATCATGTCCTCGTAGTTCCAGTACGCCGCGTAGATCTCGAGCATCGTGAACTCGGGGTTGTGGCGGGGACTGACGCCCTCGTTGCGAAAGACGCGCCCGATCTCGAAGACTCGCTCGAACCCGCCGACGACCAATCGCTTCAGCCACAGTTCGGGCGCGATGCGCAAGAAAAAGTCCGTGTCGAGGGCGTTGTGGTGCGTCGCGAACGGTCGCGCGTCCGATCCCGAGGCGATGGCGTTGAGGATCGGCGTCTCGACCTCCATGAACCCGGCCGCCCAACAGCGTTCGCGCACCGCGCGCATGACGTCGTTGCGTCGCTTGAGCGTCGTTCGCGACATCGGGTTCGCCCAAAGATCGGCCTCGCGGTGGCGGTAGCGCAGGTCGAAGTCCGAGATGCCCGCCCACTTGTCGCCGAAGTTGCGCTGGGCCGCCGCCAGGGTCACCCACGTCGCCACCTTGACCGACAGTTCGCCGCGCTTCGTGCGCACGACTTCGCCGCCCACGCCGACCCAGTCACCCAGGTGCAGTTTCGTGAACTCTTCGAAGTCCGACGTCACCGCGTCGAGCGCGAAGAGCTGGATCTCCCCGCTCGAGTCGCGCATCGTGGCGAAGGCCAGTTTGCCCTGGCGGCGCAGGAGCATCAGGCGTCCCGCGACCATCACCGTGTCGCCCGACTCCTCGCCGTCGGCGAGGTGGTCGTAGCTGCTCTGGAGCGCCGCGGCGAACGCGTTATGGGCAAATGAGTATGGCACTGTCACAAAATGTCTCCCGAATGATTCCGTTCATGAACGATACGCAATCCGTGGAGGGTAAGCCACGGCTCGACGTGTTGCACGTGTTTCGTATGGGGGGCGATCAGTCCGGCGAGGCCTCCGGTCGCGATGACGGTGGCCTCACCGAGCTCTTCGAGGATTCGTTCCACCATGCCGTCGACCTGCGCGGCGAAGCCGTAGAGGACGCCGGACTGGATCGACTCGACCATCGAGCGACCGATGACGGAACGGGGTCGAATCAGCTCGACCGAGCGCAGCGCCGCGGCGTGGGCGTAGAGGGCGTCCAGTGAGATGGCCACGCCCGGGGCGATAGCGCCACCGAGGTACTCGCCCTTCGCGCTGATCACGTCAAAGACGGTCGCGGTACCGAGGTCGACCACGATCGACGCCCCGGGATAGAGGTCGTAGGCGCCGACGGCGTCGGCGATGCGGTCCGGTCCGACCTCGCGGGGATTGTCATAGAGGATCGGCATTCCGGATTTCGTTCCCGGTCCGATCACCGTGAAGTCCAGTGTCGAGAACCAGCGATTGGCCATACGACGTAGTTGCGTGTTGGCCATCGGCGATGAGGAGCAGATCGCGATCGCCGTCACGGCCGCTCGAAGGTCGAGACCTTCGAGGTCGAGCAGCTGCGTCAGAACCATCGCGTGTTCGTCCGGCGTGCGGTCGGCGACCGTCGAGATCCGCCAGTGGAACGCCAGGCCACGCTCGTCGGTCGCGCGCGCGAAGCCCATGGCGTCGGGTGTCTCCGGTGTCTCCGGTCCAAAGAGACCGATCACGGTCTCGGTGTTGCCAACATCCATGGCTAGCAGCATCACGGTTCTCCTTTGAGGACGACCGGTCCATTGTCGATGAGTCGCACGCCGTCAATTCTCGCCGCGACGAGTGCGCGGGCGTCACCCGAATCGGCGTCGCCCGAGGGAGCGAAGGTCACCGGGTCCACGACGTCGGCGTAGATCACGTCGAGTCCCGCGCCACTCACTATCTCGCGCAGGGTCCGTCGGTGCTCGCTCGCGCTGGCCGGCGCCGCGGTGACCGTGGCGAGAGCCCGTGACAGGGCGAGGGCTCGCTGTCGCGCGTCCTCACCCAACAAGACGTTGCGGCTCGAGAGCGCGAGACCGTCGGCGTCGCGCACGATTCCACAACCCACGACATCGACGGCGAAGGATAGATCACGCACCATCTGACGGATCACGGCGAGCTGTTGGAAGTCCTTCTCACCGAAGTACACGCGGCACGGTCCCGTCACGGTCAAGAGTTTCGCCACGACGCTCGCCACCCCGTCGAAGTGGCCGGGTCGGTGGGCGCCCTCCAAGACGTCACTGAGTCCGCGAACGGTGACCGTCGTGGGAGTCGGACCGGGATAGTCGGGCCACATCGCGGCGAGCGTCGGCTCTATGAGGCAGTCGACGCCGTGCGCCTCGGCCATGGCGCGGTCGACGTCGGGCGTGCGCGGGTAGCGATCGAGATCACCCTGGTCGTCGAACTGTCGAGGATTGACGAACATGGTCGCGACGACGACGTCGCCGTGATCCTTGGCCGCGTCGAAGAGTGACGTATGTCCGGCGTGCAGCGCGCCCATCGTCGGTACGAGACCCACGCGCCGATTCGCGAGGCGCTGGTCGTCACAGTAGGACCGCCACTCCTCCACCCCGGTGAGGCGAAGCATCAGGCGAGAGTTTGCGAGCGGCGCAGTTCAGAGAGTTCGAAGGCGGCGTTCGCGAGCGCCACGTACGTCGAACGCTCCGATTCAGGAAGGGCCGCCAGGTGCGCGTCGATGGTCGCCATGTCACCGCGCGATGCCGGTCCCGTCAAGGCGTCGTCGGGCCCGAATCGCGCGACGTCGACCAGCGACAGTTCGGCCAGCGGCAAGAAATCCTCCAGCGTCAGCCCGATCGATTCGGCGAGGTTGCGAACCTGTCCCATCAGCGCGACCAGATGATTCGACGCGACGACCGCGGCGGCGTGATACACGGTTCGCTGATCGTCACGAAGCGTGATGACGCGGCCGGCCAGGGACCGGACGACCTCTCCAACGAGGTCGTCGCCGGCGACGCAGTACGTGGCACCGATCAAGCGCTCGGAATCACTACCCGAGGGCAGGGCCATCAGCGGATGCAGTGATCCGACCCGCGGATGAGGGCTCAGGACGTCGAGGTTTCGCGAACCGGCGACGTGCGCGACGACGCGATCCCCGCGCGGTGGGATCGTCGCGGCGACGCTCGCGATCGCATCGTCGGGGACACAGAGGATGACGAGTGGCTCGTCGTCGAGCGACGCCACGTCCTCGTGATGCAGGACCTGGACGTCGTGACCCACTTGACGTAAGGCGTCAGCGAAAGAAGAGCCCGCCCGGCCGGCTCCAACAATTGAGATATTCATCACCGCTCCTGTCCGTTCCAGCCCCTCGCGGGTGCCGTTCGGTTATTTGCGCAACGACTCGAGTGTACCGAGTCGCGTGACCGCTCCGACGCCAGCCTCCAACTGCGTCGGCGACACCAGTTCCGGCGCGAGTTCGTGCAGCGGAACCAGTACGAAGGACCGTTCGTACATTCGTGGATGGGGCACCAGGATCTCGGGGTCGTCACTGCGCTCTTCGCCGACGAGCAGTACGTCGACGTCGAGCGTGCGCGGGCCCCAGCGCACGTCACGAGTCCGACCACGCGCCGCTTCGGCCAGGACGGCTCGCGCGAGCAGCTCGCGCGGCGTGGCCTCGGTGACGAGTTCGATCACGAGGTTCCAGTACTCGTCTTGGATCACGCCGCCCACCGGTTCGGTCTCGTAGACCGACGACACCCGGTGCGGGTCGTCCTGGGCGACGAGGGCGACACCGTGGGCCAAGTGTTCGCCACGATCACCGATGTTCGAGCCCAGCGAAAGGAAGGCCCGCCGCACTACGGACGGTGCACGGTGCAGCGCACGCCGACCGACGCGACATCCTCCACTACCGGCGGGCGGACCTTGCGCACCGATACCGTGACCGACGCGATCTCTTCGTCGAGTGCGAGGACCTCGTAGGCGACGCGGTAGGCCAGCGTCTCGAGCAAGAGATAACGCCCCTCGGTCGCGGTGCGACAGGTGAGACTCAAGACGTCGGCGTAGTTCGTGGTTTCGGCGATGTCGTCGTTGATGGCGGCTTCCTCGAACGGGCGCACCAGTTCGAGGTCGAAGATCAGCGGTTGTGCCCGCTCTCGCTCTTCGGCCAGGACGCCGACGATCGCGCTGCAGCGCAGTTCGCGCAGCTCGATGACGTCGTTCACGCGGTGACTTCGGGTAAGTCGAACAACACGGTGCGTCCGTCGGGACCGATCGATCGTTTGAAGAGACGTTCAACGTAAGCGATGGCGAGGGGCACGTTCGGGACGCGCTGGCTCCACACGAGGTAGCCGGCGATCACGCCGAGCAGGCGATCCGACACTTCGTCGCTGTGCAATAACACCATGGTCTTGTTCGACATTGAGTTCGCGAGGTCCTGGTAACAGGCCTCGAGGACCTCGCGCTGCTGCGGACCGCCGCGCAGCGCGTAGTGACTCGCCGTCAGGCCGTGCTCGAAATAGGCGCTGAGGTTCTGCATCACCGGCAGGATCGATATCACGCGACCGAATCCCTGATGCTTCAACCAGAGCAGTTCTTCATCGCGCCGGACCCTTCGGTGCACGGAGGTCGAACCGCCCGGTCGCTCCGACACGGCCAGTATTCCCTTGTACACCCAGGTGAAACTTCGCGGCTCGATACCCGCAGCCCACTTGCCCCTCACGCGATTACCTCCTCGACGGGACGGACGAGCAGCTCACGGAGCTGAACGGCGGCCGCGGCGTCGTGTACCCGTACCATACTCACCCCGTGCAAAAGGGCCCACGCCTCCGTCGCGATCGAGCCCTCTAAACGTTGGTCGGCGTCGAGCGCGTCGCCCCCGAAGTCACCCAGAAATCGCTTGCGACTGGTGCCGATCAACACGCCGGCGTCGTTGCGGGCCGCGAGGGCGACAAAGTGCGACACGTGGGCCACGATCGCGATGTTGTGCTCGGTCGTCTTGCCGAAACCGATGCCCGGATCGAGCCACAACCTGGTGACGCCGGCGACTTTGGCGCGCGCGGCCACGTCACTCAGAAACGCACCGATCTCCTCGACGACGTCGTCGTAAGTCGGGTTCAGTTGCATCACCGTCGAGTCGCCCTGACGATGCATCGCAACGTAACCCACGCCCAGTTCGCCGGCCACCTCGACCAACGTGCTCGACACGTCGTTGAGCACGACCGCGCCCGCCGCAATCGCCGCTCGAGCAACCGACTCCTTTTGCGTGTCGACCGACACCGGCCCGTACGCGCTCAGGGCTTCGATCACCGGCACCACGCGCGCGATCTCTTCGTTGGCCGCGACCGGCGTCGCCCCCGGCCGCGTCGACTCGCCGCCGACGTCGACGATGTCACAACCCGTTTCGAAATGCGCCCGGCCGCGCTCGACGGCGTCGGTGGTGAGCAGCGTTCGCGATTCGGAGAAGAAGGAGTCCGGCGTCACGTTCACGATGCCCATGACGCTCGGGCTCAGCGCCATGCAGAACGCCGTTGGTGGATGAACTGCAACGCCTCGGCCCGGCTGGCCGCGTCGGTCCGAAATGATCCGCGGACGGCTGACGTGACCGTCGTCGCCCCGGCCTTCTTCACGCCGCGCATGCTCATGCAGAAGTGCTCGGCCTCGATGACCACGATCGAACCTCGGGGACGAAGCTCGCGCTCCATCGCCTCGACGATCTCGGTCGTCATGCGCTCTTGGACCTGCAAGCGGCGCGCGTAGCCCTCGACCATCCGGGCCAGTTTGGAGAGTCCGGTGATATTGCCTTCCGGGCCCGGCAGATAGGCCACGTGGGCGAAGCCGACGAACGGCACGAGGTGGTGCTCGCACAGCGACGTGAAGGCGATGTCGCGGACCATCACCATTTCGTCGTGACCGGCTTCGAAGGCGACCCGAAGATGCTCCCCGGGATCGGCTTCGATCCCTTCGAACAGCTCGACGTACATGTCGGCGACCCGTCGCGGTGTCTCGACGAGCCCTTCTCGGGTGGGGTCTTCTCCAATGGCTTCAAGGAGTTCGAGCACGAGGCGCTGCACGCGCGCCTGGTCGACCACGACTAGGCCTCGCCGGTAAAGGTGTAAATCGCGTCGAGGTTGCGGTAGCGCTCGTTGACGTCGAGGCCGTAGCCCACGACGAAGTCTGAGGGAATCGTGAAACCGACGTACTTCAGCGACTGTTGGACGCGTTGTTCGCCCTCTTTCAACAAGAGCGCGCAGACCTCCAGGCTCTTGGGACTGCGCGCGCCGAGGTACTGGCGCAGGTAGTTGAGCGTGAGCCCCGAATCGACGACGTCTTCGACGATCAGGACATCGCGTCCGAGCAGGTCGACGTCGAGATCCTTCACGATGCGCACGACACCGCTCGTCTTGGTCGCGGCACCGTAGGACGACACCGCCATGAAGTCGACCTCGACCGGGAGTTCGATCGCGCGCATGAGATCGGACATGAAATTGATGGCGCCCTTCAGGACACCCACGAGCAGCGGAGGACTGTCGGTGTAGTCCGTGGTGATCTGACGGCCCAACTCGAGCACGCGGTCGTGCAGCTCTTTGGCCGAGACGACGACGTCGCCGAGGTCGTGCTGCGCCCACAGTGCGGTGAAGTCGTTGGAAGATTGGCTACCCATGCCCCGCCATCGTAGTTGTTGTCGCTACTCCAACGTCAGGTGTTGCTCGCGTCGAGACAGGCGTCGTCCGGCGCTCAACTCGGTCGCCACGACGTCACCACGTACGACGTCGATCGCTCGTTCCACTTCGTCGGCACTCGGCGGATGGCTCCCGTCACCCTGGTCCGCGGTGCGCAGTTGCGCGCGTAGCCACCGGCGAAGCCGAGCCCGCGGCCACGTTCGCAACTCTCGACAGTCCGCGTCTTCGAGGGACACAGCCCGATCGTCCACGGCGAGTTCGTCGAGCCACGTGCGCTCGTCGTACAGAAGAGCGGCCTGGCGCGCGAGGATCGGCACGACGTCGCGACCCGCGACGTCATCGAGCATCACCAACAATTCGTGACGCACCCGATTGCGACGAAAGTTCGGGCTCTCGTTCGTCTCGTCGTGGACCGCGACGAACGCCGATTCATCGACGAATTCGTGCAGCGCCGTGCGTCGCACGTCGCGCAGCGGCTTGGTCGGATCGTTCACCATGGGAGACAGTCCGTCGAGCCCGGCGCCACGGAGCATGTTCAGCAGTACCGTTTCGACGAGGTCGTCCATCGTGTGACCGGTGAGGACACCCGCGGGCATCGAAGCACGACGCGCCGAACGGGCGCGGGCTTCGAAGTTCGCCCCCGGCTCCACGACGACGTCGTGGAGCACGAAGGTGACATCGAGTCTCTCGCAGACACCGTGCACGAAGGCACCGTCGTCGCCGCTCGAGGGACGAGCGTGGTGATCGACGTGGTGCACGGTGGCGACGAGTCCGGCCTCCAACGCGAGAAGTAGCAGTCCGAGGGAATCGGGTCCCCCGGAGACCGCGAGGTCCACCGGTGTCCCCACGTCGGGGAAGTGGCACTGCGCGAGCAGTCCGGAACTCATGTCATGAGGTTAGGCAAGCGACCGACGCACGTGGCGAACGCGCGTGCGGTCGAAGAGCCTCGCGAGCAGGTAGCTCGATGACGCGAGGGCCGTGATCCAGAAACTGACCGGCCCGCCGATCCACACACCGAAGAACAGCCCGACCCAGGCGCTCGCCAACGCCAGCGTCATCGCGATTCCCACGGCGTGCAGCGGACGGCTCGTCAGTACCTCCGCGGCGGCGGCGGGTGCGACGAGCAGGGAAAACACGAGCAGCACGCCGACGATCTGGATGGCGACGACGGTCGTGATCGCCAGGAGCGCCATGAAGAGTAGTGACATCGCGCGGATCGACAGACCTCGCGCCGCGGCGGATTGGGCGTCGACCGACGCGAAGAGCAACGGTCGGTACGAAAGTGACACGACGAGCAGTACCCCGAGCGAGAGCGCCGCGACGAGGCCCACGTCGTCCCACGTGACGCCGAGTATCTGACCGAAGAGGATCGAGTACGTGGCGTTGGCGTACCCGCTGTAGAGCGAGATGAACAAGACACCCAAGCCCAGGGCTGCGGTCAACGTCACGCCGACCACCGCGTCACTCTCATCGAGTGACGCTCCCCCGACGCCGATGAGCAGTCCCGCCCCGAGACAGAACACCAGCAATCCGACGATGGGCGACAGTCCTAGCAGCACCGCGCCCGCGGCGCCGGCAAACCCCACGTGACCGATGGCGTGCGCCGCGAAGGCCTGACGACGAAGGACGACGAAGTACCCGACGGCGCCGGCCGCCAACGCGACCGCGGTCACCGCGTAGAACGCGTGCTGCACGAAAGAGGTCGAGAGAAGTTCGCTCAGGCTCACGTGATCTCCTCTTCGTAGACCTCGCTCAAATGCTGGTGCGCCTCTTCGTCGTGCACGTGGCCCATCGGGTGCGGATGGGGATGGGGATGGGCGAACTCTTCTTCGAGTCCCACGATGACGCGCCGCCCGCGCGGCGTGACGATGATCTCGATGGGATGACCGTAGAGTTCGCTCAGGACCGCTTCGTTCACCACTTCGTCGACCGATCCACTGCGCACCTGACGCCGGGCGATCCACAGCACCTGGTTCACGATGGACGCGAGCGGGTTGAGGTCGTGCGCCACGACGATGATTGCGGCGCCCGTCGTGTCGCGCACGAGGTTGATCAGGTCGACGATCTCGGCTTGGGCGGCGAGATCGAGCGCCGCCAACGGTTCGTCGAGCAACAACAGATCCGGGCTGAAGACCGTGGCGTGCGCGAGAGCGATTCGCTGTCGCTGACCGCCCGAGAGACTGTGCAGCGGCTGATCGCCAAAGGACGTCGTGCCCGTGAGCGCGAGCGCCCGGCGAATGACCTCTCGCTTCGCCTTGTCCCGACCCCAGCCAAAGCGCGGCCCGTCAAATCCGAGTCCGACGTAGTCACGTCCCGTCAAGGTCGACGTCGAGTCGGCCGCTCGAGACTGCGCCATGTACCCGACGCGTCGATTCCCTCGTCGAGGCGTCTGGTCAAAGACCCGCAACGTTCCTTCGCTCAACGGGACGAGGCCCAGAATCAAGTTCAGCAACGTCGATTTGCCCGACGCGTTCGGCCCGAGCACTGCGGTGATGGTGCCCGGTTCCACGCTGAAGGTCGCGCGACGCCAGATGGTTCGGCCGCCCAACGAGACGGCGCCGTCACGCATCTCCAACGTGCTCACGATACGCACCCTTGGGATTTCAAGGCGCTGTGGACCTTCGTGACGACACCGTTCATGAAACCCACGTAGTCACGACCCCGCATGGTCTCGGTCACTTTGATCACGGGCACGTGCGAGGTTTTCGCCTGGGCGACGAGTTCGTTCGTCAGGGGCGTTGCGGTCTGGATGTTGTCGATCAGGAACGCCGGACCTCGCTTCAGTTGCTCAAGCGCCGTGGCGAGATCACGCACCGAGGGGTCGACACCGTTGCCGACGGCCAATCGCAGCGCCTCGGGCGTCACGATGTCGAGTCGCGCAT
>CALGFJ010000202.1 GCA_937881055.1 uncultured Acidimicrobiaceae bacterium
AGTGAAGTGGCAGTGTCCTCGCGAGTGATGGTCGTCACGGGAGCCGGCATCTCGACCGCCAGCGGCATCCCCGATTACCGAGGACCGAGTGGCGTCTGGACCACGAACCCGGCGGCCGAACGGGCCTCGCACGCCGACGCGTACGCGAACGATCACCAGATCCGTGAGGAGTACTGGCGCAGACTGCTCGAGCGCTCCGCGAACCCTCCGAAACCGAACGAAGCGCACTACAGCCTCGCGCGTTTCGAACGCTCCCGTCGACTCAGTCTCATCGTCACCCAGAACATCGACGGTCTGCACTTGGTGGCGGGCACGTCATTCGACCGCCTCATTGAGGTCCACGGCCACGTGCGCACCGTGCGCTGCCTCGTCTGCGACAACCGCCAACCCACGAGCGTGGTGCTCTCGCGTGTCGCCAACGGCGACGCGGACCCCCACTGCGAGGTCGAGGTCTCGGGGAGTGCGTGCGACGGAGTACTCACGACGACGATCGTGCGCTTCGGCGATCAACCGGATCCGCTCGAGATGCACCGGGCCAAACGCGCGGTGCGCGAATGTGACCTCTTACTCTGCGTCGGATCGACGCTCGCGGTCGTCCCGGTCGCGATGTTGGTCCCGCTCGCTCTGGACTATGACGTGCGCGTCATCATCGTGAACGACGCAGCGACCACCTACGACGAGAGTGCTCTTTGCGTTCGCGGCGACATCACCGACGTCCTTCCCGAAATTCTCGCCACGTAACGCGCGACGTCAAAACTGCGCTACGTCACTGAGAGCCGACGCACTCACGTCGCACTGACTCCGGCACGTCAGGCGACCGAGTACTGCTCGACCAGGAACTGGTCGAATCCGACCTTGCCGACCGGGTGGTCAGGGGCGAGATTCCCGCCCCGACGAAGGCCGGCGAACGCCGGGCCCGGAAGCCGGACGGGCACGATGAGACGTCGCCGGCCCCTCGCGCGAAGGTAGCTGCGCGCGAGGTCTCGCACGCCGCGAACTTCTGGTCCGCCCATGTCCGCAACCCGCCCCGACGCTGTGCCATCCGCCAACTCGACGAGTCGCGCGGCGACCTCGCGAACGTCGATGGGCTGAAAGCTCGTACGCGCCGGCACGACCATTACCGGGAGGCGCGCCAGTGACTCCATGACGCGCGCGATGAGATTGTGGAACTGCGTGGTTCGCAGAATTGTGAAGGGCAAACCGGAGTCGGCGATGCGGTGCTCCACCTCAAGTTTTGAACGGTAGTAGCCGAGTGGGACTTTGTCGACGCCCACGATCGAGATGAAGACCACGTGCGAGCAGTCGGCCTTTCGTGCGGCTTCAAGAAGGTTTCGCGCCGCATCGACGTCACCGCGCTTGCTCGCACAGTGGATGATCGTGTCGATCCCCGCCACCGCCTCGTCAATACCGTCACCGCTTCGCAGGTCGCCGACCGCCCAACTCGGTGCGGTCGCACTGTTCGGCGCGGCGCGACGACTGAGCACCCTCACCGATTCAGAATTCGAGATCAGATCCTTGACGACAACGCGACCGAGCGTTCCAGTGCCACCCGTTACGAGGAACTGACCCACGTCGCCCTACACCTCGACGACTGTGCGCGAACTGTGATCGTCACGCGCCCCACGGCCTTCGCGACCGATCATTGTGCGGCACGTCGTGTCAGCAGCCGTTCAACTCACCTGTCAGATACGCACTCGGCGGGGGAGTCATCCAGCCGTTGTTGGGCGTCGCGAAAGCGAAACCGACGTTCTGTTGCGAAACCGCCGAGCAGAAAACTCCCGGGAGATTGGCGTTGGTCGCGTCGTAGACGAGCACCGAAAAGTGCGAGGCCGAGTACGACGACTCCCACGCCACGGGCGACCACGGTTGGCCGGAATTCGCGTAGCTGACGTATTCGCTGTAGGGGCTTTCGAAGATGACGAGGATGTTGGCGTTTTGCGCCACGATGCTGCTCGAGAGGGCCCAGCCACTCATCGGATTGACGCCGTAATTCAACGTCACAGTTTGAGTGCCGCCTTCGGTGTGGATATAGTCCGCAATCGTCTGGTAGTAGTTGACGGCCGACATGGTGCCCGAGAGGCAGTCGGATTGACGCGTCGGAGAGTAGGGGTTCGCCGCCTCGTCAACGAAGATGCCGTCCACCCCGTCGCTGGTGTACCACGCGTACCAACTGTCGATCTGACTCTCCACCGTGATGAGGGGCACCTGGCAGTACCCCGAGTCCACGTAGCCGAGCACACCGACGTTGGCGCTGGCGCATTCGTTAAAGTTCTGGGCCGAACTCGGGCTTGCCGATGTGCCGGGACCACTCGGGTTGCCAATGTCGGCGACAACGAATGAGTTGGAGTTACTCAGATTCGCACACGTGCTGATCCAGTCGGCA